>CAYMGZ010000287.1:0-3936 GCA_964390095.1 uncultured Lachnospiraceae bacterium
AGGATGTTGACGCGGATCAGTTTATTGACATCGCGGAACTTGCATCCGGCACCGTCCATATCTATGTAGAATCCGGCGTGGAAGGCTACACAAAGGAATACGGTGATGATGCCGTAATCGGCGTAAGGCTTATGAAGGCCCGCTACGACGGTGAAAAAACGATCGTGGCAACTTTTACCGGCAAGCTGGAGGAAGATTTAAACAGTTACTTTACCGTGACAGGACAAGACGGCGCGGTTGCCATCGAAAAGGTGGAAGCTGTTTCCGATACGGAATACCATGTCGTACTTACAAAAGAACTGAATTCATCCAAAAGCTATACGATGGTTTGCGACGGCATGGAATATAATGTCGTGATGCCAATCCTTTTCTCGACCCCAAAGTTTGAGGAAGCATACACCTACACCGGGGATGACCTCGGCGCTACCTATACCAAGGAAAAGACTTCCTTCCGTGTATGGGCCCCGACGGCAGACTCCGTGGTGCTTGCCCTTTACTCCGGCGGGACGGCGGGCGTTTCCGACCTGATCGAACAGATTGAGATGAAGCCGGATGTCAATGGCACATGGACCGCGGAGAAATCCGGGGACTTAAACGGCACTTACTACACCTACCGCGTGGAAGTCGGCGGCAAGGTCAACGAAGCCTGCGACCCTTACGCACGGACGACGGGCTTGAACGGCAACCGTGCGATGGTCATTGACCTGGCGGCAACGGACCCGGAAGGATGGGATAAGGATTTGGATCCGAACGCGGACAAAAACTTCAACGATGCCGTCATTTACGAACTGCATGTGCGCGACCTTTCCACCGGCGCGGATTCCGGCATCACAAACAAGGGGAAATTCCTCGGGCTCACCGAGACCGGCACAAAATCCCCGTCCGGGATCGCAACCGGCCTTGACCATATCAAGGAACTTGGGGTGACCCACGTGCACCTGCTCCCGGTCTACGATTTTGGTTCCGTGGATGAAGGCAATGCCTTTGCCGAACCGTTTAACTGGGGCTACGACCCGGTCAACTACAATGTGCCGGAAGGCTCTTACTCCACCGACCCGGCGCACGGCGAAGTCCGCGTAAAAGAAATGAAACAGATGGTACAGGCGCTGCATACCAACGGCATCAGCGTGATCATGGACGTGGTTTACAACCATGTGCAAAGTGCCGGCGATTTTTGCTTTAATAAAATTGTACCAATGTACTTTACCCGCATCACGGAGGATGGCGCGTACTCCAATGGCTCCGGCTGCGGCAACGATACCGCCTCCGAGCGCTCGATGGTAAAAAAATACATTGTGGATTCCGTGAAATACTGGGCGGATGAATACCATATCGACGGCTTCCGCTTCGACCTCGTCGGGCTTTTAGATACCGAGACGGTCAACGCGGTTGTGGAGGAAGTCCACAAAGACCACCCGAACGTCGTGTTCTACGGCGAGGGCTGGACAATGAGCACCGAAGTGACAAAGCCGGGCTACACGATGGCAACGCAGGTTAATTCCACACAGACACCGGGCTTTGCTTATTTCAGCGACACAATCCGCGACCTGTTAAAAGGCAGTGTCTTCGACCATGGGATCGGTTACGTGTCCGGTGCCCAGGGGCTTGAGGCAAAGCTTGAGAAATGCTTTATGGGGCTTTCCCCGGACTGGTGCACGACCCCGGCGCAGAGCATCAATTATGCTTCCTGCCATGACAACATGACCCTGATTGACCGTATTGCGGTTTCCACGCCGGATACGGACCGCGCGGACCAGATCAAGATGAACAACCTCTCGGCGGCGATCTACTTAACTTCCGAGGGTATCCCGTTCATGCAGGCAGGCGAAGAAATGCTGCGCACCAAGGTGAAATCGGACGGGAGTTTTGACCACAACAGCTATTCTTCCGGCGACAAGATCAACCAGTTAAAGTGGGAAGATCTTGCGAAGGATGAGTACAGGCAGGTATTTGAATATTACAAGGGGCTGATTGCGTTCCGCAAGGCACATGGGGCACTGCGCCTGACGAATGCGGCAGATGTGCGCAGCAATGTCGTCCCGGCAAAGGGAATGCCGGCAAATGTCGTTGCGTTCCATATCAACGGCGGCGTGAACGGCGAGACGGCAGAAGCCCTCTACGTTGTCTTTAACGCCAACCCGGAGGCAACGGAGATCACGCTGCCGGAAGGAAAATGGAATGTCTACATTGACGGCGAGAAGGCCGGCACCGAAGTTTTGCGGACAGTAAAGAACGGCAAGGTCAGTGTGGATGGGATCTCCGCGATGGTGCTTGCAAAAGACGGGAACTCGGCCGGCGGTGGCAGTTCTGTATTTTTGATCATCGGAATCGTTGCCGTTGTCGTGATCGCAGCGGCTGCGGGGTTTGTGGTCGTAAACAAAGGAAAGAAAGGGAAACGTGCAAAATAACCCAATGCAAAAAGGAAGCTGCAGCAAAGAGGCTGCAGCTTCCTTTTTGTTTCATCCGGCGCAAGGACTCCCCTCCTATTAGTCCTCCAAACAACTTTCCTCCCCCACCATTCTTTCTGCCAGTTCACAAATTTTTCCTGCCGCGTCCTTACTAATATATTCTTTCTGGCAGGAAATCATTTGTTCCCTTGCCCGCCCGTCATTGAGCAGCCCAATGATCTGGCGCATCCCGCGTTTTGTTACCTCGCAGGCTAAACTCATACCATGCCCGGA
Organism: uncultured Lachnospiraceae bacterium; assembly: GCA_964390095.1. Taxonomy (GTDB): domain Bacteria; phylum Bacillota; class Clostridia; order Lachnospirales; family Lachnospiraceae; genus RGIG4057. The sequence goes on from CAYMGZ010000287.1 coordinate 2,682, forward strand.
AAAATAACGGACATTCTTCGTCTCACATCCCGGTATGGGCGGCATATGCACCAGTGGGATGCCGCAGACCGCCGCCTCGGTGGAGGAAAGCCCGCCGGGTTTCGTAATGTACAGGCAGCTTGCCGCCATATAATCCACAATCCGCTCCGTATGCCCCACCACTGTCACGTCATCCCCGTAACGGCGCTTGATCCTGGCATACAGCTTTTGGTTGTTCCCACAGATGACAATCGGATGTACCACGCGGTTCTTTTGCACATACGTCAAAAGAAGGCGCAGCATTTTCACAATCCTGCCCGCCCCCATGCTGCCGCCGGATATCAGGACATATTTCTTTTCCATGGGAAGCCCCAGACGGCGCTTGGCCTTTTGCTGTTCTTGCCCTGCCGAGAAACCATAAAGCACCGGGATCCCATAAGGATAAAGCTTCCCTGCCGGGATCCCGCGCCCTGAAAAATCACCTGCAAGCTCCCTTGACGGGATAATATAGGCATCACAGTCTGTTTCCTCGGTAAACGGGATACAGCAGTAATCGGTCGCGATAAAGATCGTTTTCGGCAGCTTCATGCCCCGTTCCTTCATATTGGTCAGGACTTCCGCCGGAAACAGATGCGGCATAAACACAACATCAAACGTATGCCGACTTAAATATTCCCGCATGATTGGGACCATCCCCCGGTTGATATAGTAAACCGGGGAACGCCACGGCAGTTTCCGGTACGCCTCACCGAGCTGGTAGACCATCCCAAACACACGCGGCGCTTTCTTCACGGTCGAGATATAGACCCTGTCAATTTTCCCGGCAAGGCGGCTGCTTTGCAGCGTATAGGGGTTAAGCATTACCGCATGGTGCCCCCTGCGGGCCAGTTCCTCCATGACCGCCTTCCCCGCAGAATCATGCCCGCCACCCGTTCCGCACGAAAGTATCAATGCCTCCATATCAGCTTTACCTCCATTTTTTCCCTCTCCTCCTTGCTGGCAAGCATCCTAGTGGACACCGTGACTGTAATCAGCAAGAAACTAAGCCATGCTTTTTGCACATATTCAACCAAAAATATCACAACCAATGTACATAAATAAGCCACTAATGTCCTTTGAAAATGTGGTGTGACACGCAGTATAACGGAAAAAAACACGAAAAAGAAGGACAGTGCCACAAGCGGTCTCCACAATGGGAACATCCCGCCCAGACAGCCAAAGCTGACCGCAATCCCCTTGCCCCCCTTAAACCCGTAAAAAATAGGGAAGGCATGTC
>CAYMGZ010000287.1:3946-4403 GCA_964390095.1 uncultured Lachnospiraceae bacterium
TTACAGCAGTTGATGAGTCTATACCACCACAAACGCCTCCGTTAAACTTTCCGGGTAATGCACCCCTTCCACCCGCATAAAAAGGTACACTGGCAAAAAACCCTTTAACAAATCCGCAACCAGCGTCAGTATCCCACACCAAAAACCGCCATACAAAAAAGCATTTGCCGTGCCCGGGTTTTGATCCTTGCTGGCTGCAAGCATATCTTCCTTTTGAAAAAACTTCAAAAATATCCGTGCGTACAATACGCTTCCCGAAAGGTACCCAAGCAGGGTGAACATGGCCAGCCTCAACACAAACATCTCCTTTTCTTATCTGTTTCTTTGGTTTTCCCATTAGTCAGATTATAATACGAACCGACCCGGATGTAAAGCCCGGATACCGAAATCTTGCCAGAGGCCACATTTCCGTGAAACCTGCCATCCCCACACCATAAAAAACCTGTCAAAACCCACA
>CAYMGZ010000288.1:0-4061 GCA_964390095.1 uncultured Lachnospiraceae bacterium
GTTATATTTACAATTCCGGCGGGAGTATTTGCGGTTATCTGGACGATGAGGCGGTCGGGATCCTGAATGGGATTTTCGGGATTGAGTAAATGTGGCAGCAGGTTTTTGGCTGTGCAGGGATAAAAGACAGGGAAGGATACGGCGCGGAAAAAGGCGGGCATTTTAAAATGCCCGCTTGTTTTTCCGCGCCAATTGTCATATAATTAGGAAACAGAAATTTTTTTGAGGGGCAGGAGGCAGGGCATGATCCGGGTAGAGCATTTACGGGAAATCGAGAAAGTATTGGAACTGATCAACGAGCAGACTTACGACAGTGAGATCGGGCGTTACCGCTCGTCCTACCTGTACCGGGGGATGCCGAACGAGGATTATTACCTGACGACGAGCCTGCATCTGAATTGTAAAGGGAAGCACAAAGAACTGGAAAAGAGTATTTTGCGAAACTTTACGAAATATGCGGCGAGCGAGGAGCCGCTGCTTGACGAGTCGGTCTGGCGGCAGTTGATCATCGGGCAGCACCACGGGCTGCCGACAAGGCTGCAGGACTGGACATACTCGCCGCTCATCGGGCTTCATTTTTCCACGAGCGGCGAGCGGCTGGCAAATATGGAACAGCACGGGGGCATCCTCTGGAAGATTGACGTGCATGAGATGAACCGCCTCTTGCCGGAAAAATATCAGGAGAGCCTTAAGGAGGAGAAGACGAACCTTTTTACGGTGGAGATGCTTGATGGACTGGCAGTGGACCTTGATACGTATGACGCGGATATGCGGGGGGATTCGCTGGTGCTTTTGGAGCCGCCGTCGATTGACCAACGCATTATCAACCAGTATTCGTATTTTGCGATTATCCCGAGCGGGATGGGGAATATCGAGGAATTTTTGGCAAAAAGGACGGAGCATACGGTGAAATATATCATTGACAAGAGCCTGCGGTGGAAAATCCGGGATATGCTTGATCGGATGAACATCAATGAACGCATGATTTATCCGGGGCTTGACGGGCTGTCAGCTTGGCTGAAACGGCATTATTATGTAAAGGACATGTAAGTGGTTTTGTTCGCGGAAGGAAGTTTTTTGGCGAGGGAAGAGGACACGGCATACGGAGGGGAACGGGCGTGAAAAGAATAGGGATTATAACAAGCATTGTTTTTGCGGTCATCATTATTGGGCTGATGCTGGTGAATATTAAGGACGGGGAGTTTGACGTGACAAAAGAGCCCACGAAGGTCGGGCTGATTTTAAATGGGGCGGCGGATGACCGCAGCTGGGGACAGGCGCATTTTGAAGGGCTGACAAAGAGTGCGGGGAAGCTGAATCTTGAGATTTTATACCGCGAGAATGTAGCGATGGGTGAGGCGTGCACGGACGCGATTGAGGAACTGATCCGGGAGGGATGCGAGATCATTATCTGCAGTTCCTACGGCTATGGGGAGAGCGTGGCCGAAGCGGCAGGGCGGTATCCGGATGTTTATTTTTTCCACACGGCGGGGGTGCAGGCCTATAAGAATGTGACAACTTATTTCGGGCGTATTTACCAGATGCGCTATTTAAGCGGGATTGTGGCGGGGCTGCAGACGGAAACAAACCAGATTGGCTATGTGGCGGCATATAATATTTCGGAGGTGAACCGCGGGATCAACGCGTTTGCGCTCGGTGTCCGCTCGGTGAACCCGGACGCAAAGGTTTATGTTTCCTTCAGCAATACCTGGTCGGGGGATGCCAAGACGGGGGAGGCGGCAAGGAAGCTTTTTGATACATATGACATTGATGTGACGGCAATGCATACGGATTCGCTTGAGGTGCTAAGGGAGGCGGATGCGCGCGGGATTTATTCCATTGGTTATAATTATGATAATGCAAAGAGTTTCCCGGATACGTTTTTGACGGCACCGGTCTGGAACTGGGAGGTGTTTTATTCCGGGCGGATTCTGGAGTGCATCCAGGGAAAGCTTGCGGGGGACAGTTACTGGGAAGGGGTGGAGGGCGGCATGATCGGCCTTTCGCCATTTACAAAAAATGTAAAAGAGGGAACGCGCCAGAAGGTGGAGGAAGCGGGGAAACGCCTGATGGAAGGGAGTTTTGATGTGTTTTATGGGCCGGTTCGTGACAATGAGGGGAATGACAGGGTGCTTGCGGGCGAAAATATGTCGGATGACGCGCTGTTGAATGCGTTTGACTGGTATGTCGCGGGGGTGGAAATCTATGAAGAGTAAATTTTCCCTGACAAAGAAGAGCCGTTATTGGATATTTGCGGTGTTTCTTGTGCTGATGGCGGTGGTCGGTATTCTTTTGTCGAGCCGCATCGTGAAGCTGCAGGAGGATTACGTGGAAAAACAGTTGGCACAGCAGACGCAGAGTATGGCGGAGGTGGTGCGGGAGCGGCTGACCGCGGAACTTTCATCGATGGAGGTGGTTGCGCGCCTGATTGAGACGGGTGCGGTAAAGACCGTGGAAACGATGGAGGGGGCAGGGGTGCTTTCGGGCGTTCTGAGGCTGGACGGGTCGGCGGTTTATGGCGAGGCGCTGGATTTTTCGGTCTATGATGGGGTGCGGGAATCGTTCCGCGGCAGCGAGGCTGTTTCTTGTGACGAGGAGGGGAATATCGTATTTTCGGTTCCCGTTTTCAGGGGGAGCAATGTAAAGTATGTGGTATACCGGAAATATGCGGTGGGTGACCTGGAGCAGTTTTTTTTGGTGGATGGTTGTGACGGACATGCAAAATTGCTGGTCGCGAGCGGGCAGCAGATATTATATGCGGATTCGCAGTGGACACAGCAAGATATCCGGATGTTAAAAGATGAGGGTGTGTTGGAAACATACGAGCAGATCCATACCAAATTGAACATTGCCTCATCGGCGGCGGAAAAAGGGGACTTTGACGGGGAATCCGCATACCTTTTTGCGGCGGAAATCAGCAGGCAGGGCTTGTATCTGGTCGGGCTGATCCCGAGGAAGCAGATGGAGGCGGGGATTTCCTATATCGTGATGATGGTGGTCTGTGTGCTGGGGCTTTTGCTCCTGCTCTTTGCCGTCGGCGTGAAATATCTGTTCAGTGCGGAGGAGAAGGTGCGCGAGAGCGAGGCACTGCGGGAGGCAAAACTTGCGGCGGAGAAGGCGAACCGCGCCAAGAGTGATTTCCTTGCCAATATGTCACACGAGATCCGGACACCGATCAATTCGGTGATCGGCATGAACGAGATGGTGATCCGGGAAGCGAAGGAAGGCAATATCCTGGAGTATGCGAAAAACATTGAGTACGCGAGCAAGTCCCTGCTGTCGCTGATCAATGACATCCTGGATTTTTCCAAAATCGAGTCGGGGCGGATGGAGATTGTGGATGCGGATTATGAGCTTTCCTCCTTCCTGATGAATATTGTGAATATGGCGCAGGTGAAGGCACAGGCAAAAAAGCTTGCCTTTCATGTGGAGGTGGATGAAAGCCTCCCGGTGGTGCTTTGCGGCGACGAGGTGCGCGTGCGCCAGGTGATTGAGAATATTTTAAGCAACGCGATCAAATATACGAGGGAGGGGAGCGTGACGCTCTCCGTGAAACCAAAGGGGGGAGCGGATGCCTTTTTGCTTGAGGTCTCGGTGCGCGATACCGGCATCGGCATCCAAAAAGAAAATCTGGATAAACTGTTCAAAGATTTCGAGCGGCTTGACCTTGCCCGCAACCGCAACGTGGAGGGGACCGGGCTGGGGCTTGCAATCACAAAGCGCCTGACCGAGCAGATGCACGGGGATATTTCGGTGGAAAGCACTTACGGGGAAGGATCCTGCTTTACCGTGACCGTGCCGCAGGGTGTGAAGGATGCGCGCCCGATCGGTGATTTTAAACAGACTTATCGGGAGTTTATCGCAAAGAGTGCCGGAAAGAAGGAGAGTTTTACCGCCCCGGACGCGAAAGTGCTGGTGGTGGACGACAATAACATGAACCTGCTGGTCGCAAAGAAGCTGCTTGGGCGGACGAAGGTGCAGGTCACTACCTGCCAGAGCGGGGAGGAATGCCTTGCCATCATGCAGAAGGAGCATTTTGACGTAATCCTGCTCGACCATAT
>CAYMGZ010000288.1:4071-4400 GCA_964390095.1 uncultured Lachnospiraceae bacterium
ATGCCGGAGATGGATGGTGTGGAGACACTTGCGCGCTCGAAAAACCTTGAAGGGAACCTTTGTGGGGATACGCCGGTCATCGCGCTGACAGCCAATGCCATCCAGGGGGCGAGGGAAGAATATATCCGGCTCGGTTTTGACGATTACTTAAGCAAGCCGATTGAGCCGAAGCTTCTTGAGGAAGTGTTGCGGAAATACATTATGTAGGGAAGGCGGGAATATTTTTGCAGGATGTGGATGATGTGGATGGCATGGGTGATTTTTCCAAACATGGTATGAAAAAAAGGAATCTTACGGACGGGCATAAAAAATAGGAAAAACGACAAAAA
>CAYMGZ010000289.1:0-3817 GCA_964390095.1 uncultured Lachnospiraceae bacterium
AAAACAAAAAATTATCAACGGACAACAGGGGAATTGGCGTGGTGGAAATTATCCTGATCCTTGTGATCTTGATCGGACTTGTGCTGCTGTTCCAGACGCAAATTAAGGACATTGTTAACAATGCGCTTGATTCCATCAGTACAGGTGCGGGGAAAGTTACATTGTAGGGAGGTGTTACGTGCAGAAAAGAGGCAGGAGGGAGGGGGTGATCACCGCATTTTTCAGCCTTGTGCTTGTGTTGGTGGTCGCCATGCTCCTATGCATGGCAGAGAGTGCCAGAATCAATGCGTGCGGCCGTATGGCGGATAGTATTTTGCGCCTTGGCACGAAGTCACTGCTTGGCAGCTATGATCTTGCGCTATATGAAAATTTCCATGTATTTGGGCGCAGTGCCGGAGGGGAAGAGGAAGCGAAAGCGGAGCTTTCGGAGGAATTTTCATGGTATATGCAGCAAAACCTTTCCGGGAATTCATGGCTGTGCATGCAGGCAAAGGAGGCAACCGTTACGGGGATCCGTACTTTAACGCAGGAGAATGGCGAGATGTTTTATGCGCAGGCGGTCCAATATGAAAAATTCCGCGAGGTAAAAGAATTTTTAAACTGGATGCTGTCTGCGTTGGGGGAGGCAGAAAAGGCGGAGAAGATGGGAACGCTGCTGCAGAGGACGCTGCAGGTGCAGGAAGGTGCGGCGAAGGCGGAGGAGACTTTATCGGAACTACTTGGATGCCTTGACGGGTTTGTGGTAGAAGAAGGTTCCGTGGTGCGCAGTATTTTTGGGAAAATCCAAACGGAATCTAATTTTGCCAAAAAACTGGTGCCGGGCGGGGGAGGGGAGTGGATCCTGCCGGGGAACAGCGAGCTTTATAAGGCGCAGAAGAACAATTATCTCGACCCGTCCGATCTGTCCGGCCGGATTGTAAGCTTTGAAAGCACGATCCAAAATCTGGGGGAAAGGCTATGGGAGCTTTCGGAGGAATATGCAAAGCTTGCGGAGGATGATACGTTTCAGCGGGAGACGATACAGGGGGAAATGTCCGGTGTGCAGCAATCCATAGACTCCTACCGGGACCGCTTGACGGGGGAGGTTGCCCGCTTCTGGGGTGAGATTGGGGGCACAAAGGCGCAGATGGAAAAAGCATTGGAGCTGCTTGCACGCCTGGAAGCAGAGCGCGTGGCGGCACAGGCAGAGCTTTTGGCGTACCGCGAGGAGCTTGCCGGGTTTGAGGGGGAGGTACCGGATAGCATTTATACGGAACTGGAAGAACAAAACGAAGAATTGCTTGCACATTTTTCGGACGGGAATGCCATTGGGATTGTGCAGGATATCCGGGGGATGAGGGAAGCACTGCAGCATAATATTTCGGTATTGTCAGAAGCCAAGGCCAGCCAGCCGCCATTTTTCGGTACGGGAAGTATTTCGGCCGCGGGGGTCGGGGCAGCAGCGCAGGTGCTTTCCGGGCTGAGGCTGCGGGAATTGGTGCTTGCCTATGATTCCGTGAAAGTACCGGAAAAAAGTAACCCGTATACGAAGATGGCCAGACAGTTTTTTAAGTATGGTGTTTTGTCCTTGGTGGTTGATCAGACTGATAAAATCTCAAACGGAAAGATGGGCAGTGAGCCGCTGCCTTCACAGCTTTATGAGAAGGTGGAAAAAAAGCCTGCGTTTTCGTTTAAAAAGTTATTTTACGGGGAAAGGGAGGATGTATTTTCCTTTCAATGCGGGGATATCAGTGGCTTCTTGAAAAATGGGGCGCAGGAGCTTTTTGAGGAATTTTTATATCTCTCCTATTTGAAACGGCATTTTGCGGCGTATACCGATGAAGTGGGCATTGACGCACCAGAGGAAGATGGGGAGCGGGAGGGGCTGCTTTACCAGCTAGAGTATATTGTGGCGGGGGAAAGGGGGGATTACGATAACCTTGCGGAAATTGCGGAGAAAATTTTCCTGCTCCGTTTTGCGATGAATGCCGCGGTGATTTTTGCGTCGGGCGAATGCCGGTCACAGATCAAAGCGGCTGCGGTTTCGGCGGTCGGGTTTACAGGGATCGGTGCTTTGGTTATGTTTGTGGAATTGCTGCTTGCGGTGCTTTGGGCCGCGGAGTGCGCGCTGACGGAAACAGGAGGGTTGTTTTTGGGAGGGGAGGTTGCGTTTTTGCCGTCCGCAAAGGCATTGGCTGTGCGGTTCCATGAACTGAATAAGATTTCAAAGGAGTTCTGGCAGCAGAAGGCGGAAAAATATACGGAAAAAGAAGCGGGCGGGATTTTAAAGAGTTACCGGGAGTACCTTTATCTTTTTCTTGCCGTGGAGAATACGCAGCTTCGGACAATGCGGACAATGGATGTCGTACAGCAGGTGATACGTTTAAAGTACCAGGGGGATTTTTTGATGCAGGATTGTATCTGTGCGGTGGAGACAAAAGTGGAATTTATAACGCCGTATTTGTTCCTCCCTGTGGCAGGGATCCACACGGGTGAGGGGATTAGCAGGCAAAGAAAATATGGGATTTCCTACTGACCTTTTGGTCAGTGGTCTGTTCTTTTCGGTAAGTAATGTTTCAGGGCTTGATACCAATATCAATTAAAATTATTTCTCCCCAGAAGGCAGCCGGAAATATCAGGAAAGAACAGAACAGTGACCAAAAGGGGAAAAACTGGTGAACAAAATTAGGGAAAATTGGTAGAAAGGAAGACTGTACCCGAAGGGGAACCGGTGAACAAAATTAAGAAAAATAGGAAGAAAAGAAGAATGTGTCCGAAGAAGTGGAAGAAAATCGGTGAACAGAATTAGAAATATTAGAAAATAGGAAGAACAGTGAAAGAAGGAGGGGAAAATCGTTGAACAGAATTGGGAAAAAACGGATGGGAAAACGGAGGAAAGAAAGGAAGGGGGCACAGGCATCGTTGACCGTGGAGGCAGCGTTGCTTTTGCCGGGGTTTTTCAGTGTTTTTCTTTTTTTCCTCTCACTCTTACAGGTTGTGCGCGCGGAGCAGATGATTTATTATACGGCGGCGGAGATTGCGGAGGAAACGGCATCCTGCGGTTACTTATTAAAATATACTGTGGAGGAAACAGAAGCCCTTTGGAAGTGTGAGGGGGAGTTTTTTGAGGCAGCGCAATTCGCATTTGATATTTTACAGGGGGCGGGGGATGCATCATGGTTTCGCGGTACCATGGAAAAAAGGTTGAAGGAAGCAGAATGCGTTGATGCGGTAGTCGAGGGAGGAATATCCGGAATCAATTTTTGGGGGTCGGAAGTTTATGCGGAGGATGAAATGGCTGTGGTCTGCATGGATTTTAAAATTTCTTTTCCGGTGTTCCGAAGGTTTTTGCCAAAGCTGTCGTTCCAAAAAAATATTGTAGTGCGGAGTTTTTCCGGTCTGGGGGAATTTGAACGTAAGACAGACGAAGAGGAGGGTGGAGGTGAGGAAGAGGAAGGAACAGAAGAAGGATATGTGTATGTTACGGAAAGCGGAACCGTGTACCATAAAAACAAAAATTGCACTTATATCCGCTTGAGTGTGGAGCGTATGGCAGGCGGGGAGGTGGGTGAAAAGAGAAACCAGTATGGCGGGAAATATTATCCGTGCGAGGCGTGCATGAGGGATGGGGTGGTACCGGAAACAGTATGGGTTACAAAGACAGGGACACACTGCCATGCGAAAAAGGATTGCAGCAAGATTAAGCGGACAGTGAGGAAAATCCCTGTCTCGGAGGCGGAAAATTACCGGCCGTGCAGCCGGTGTGCAAAAGGGGGATGAAACAATGGAAGGGATTGTGTTATTTTTTCTGGTGGTTTTTGGGGTGGAGGATATCCGG
>CAYMGZ010000289.1:3827-4378 GCA_964390095.1 uncultured Lachnospiraceae bacterium
GGCTGCCGCCGTGCTGCGCCTGCTCTGGGGCGGGGGGCTCATGCAGGGGATTGCGGGGTGTGTGGCGGGCGGTATGGTCTATGTGGTTGGACAAATCACGCGTGGGCAGATTGGCAGTGGGGATGGATTTTTGTTGATGGTGACAGGGATTTTACTTGGATTCTGGAAAAATAGAGAATTATTTTTGGCCGGATTGTTTTTTTGTGCACTTTTTTCGGCGGCGGCGCTTGTTCTGTTGCGGAAGGGGAGAAAGTACCGGGTTCCTTTTGTGCCATTTTTGGCGGCGGCACAGGTTTTTCGGATTTTTGTGCTATTGTAAGGGAGGTGTGTTTTTTGGGTCAATATAAGGGAAAGCGGAAAAGAATTTCTGGGGGCAGGAATAGATTCTGCAAATGGTATTTGGATGCAAGCATCACGGTGGAAGCGGTTTTTATCATACCGTTGGTCATGTTTCTGTTTTTGGCGTTTTTGTGGCTTTCGTTCCATATTCATGACAAAAGTGTGATTGAAGGGGCACTTTTCCAGGCGATGGAGGAGGGCGGGGAATATCT
>CAYMGZ010000290.1:0-2899 GCA_964390095.1 uncultured Lachnospiraceae bacterium
ATTATGAAAGTTTCTATCGTTGAGCCAATGGCAGTTTTCATGAGATGAAGCAACCGCATACCCATACACCTACAGACGGGAAAATATATAGTTTTGATGATGTGATGTGAGAAATGCCATGGAATTGGAATTAATGTATATTACAAACGAGCCCGCAGTGGCTCTAATCGCTGAAAAATACGGAGTTCAACGCATTTGGATTGATCTTGAAACGCTCGGCAAAGAAGAACGTCAAAAAAATATAAATTCGGTGAAATCGCATCATACGGTTCACGATATTGAAGTTATTTCCAATATGCTGACAAAATCACAGCTTATGGCAAGAGTCAATCCTTGGAACCTGAATTCTCAAAATGAAATTGATGAAGTCATTTTTGCTGGTGCTGATCGTATTATGTTACCAATGTGGAAGACTACAGAAGAAGCATCGGCATTTTTATCTGCGGTTAACAAGAGAGTGGCAACTACTCTGTTGCTTGAAACAAAAGAAGCAGTAGAATGTCTTGACGATGTTCTCAATAATCCTTTGCTTGATGAAATACATATTGGTTTGAATGATTTACATTTGAGTTATGGCTTAACATTTATGTTTGAGCTACTAACCAATGGAACAGTAGAAACGCTTTGCAACAAAATGAAAGATGCCGGTATCAAATATGGCTTTGGCGGCATTGCACGTATCGGAGAAGGCATGTTACCTGCTGAAAAAGTAATAATGGAGCATTACAGACTTGGATCAACAAGAACAATTCTGTCTAGGAGTTTTTGCGATGCAGATGAAATGGAAAGTATGACTGAATTTGAAAAAACTTTTGCTGAGAATATGACTCGTCTGAGGGCGTATGAATCTACACTTCAAGAGAAAACAGAGGAGGAATTTGCCGGTAATGTACAGACAGTCAAATGTTGCGTTGCCGAAATAGTTAATAAGATAAAGGGGAGAAAATCACGATGACAAACGCTGAAATGCAACAGCTTACCGAAAAAATCGGTGATGCCTTTTATATGCTTGAAAGCAAGCAGTTTAGGCAGAACTATATAGAGTTGGAGTCTGAATTTACAAATATATATTCTAATTTCAACATCGCTTATTCATATAAGACAAACTATACCCCGAAACTGTGTAGAATTGTCAACGAACTAGGAGGCTTTGCAGAAGTTGTTTCTGATATGGAAATGGAAATTGCACTTCGTATTGGTGTAGAGCCGAAGAACATCATTTGGAACGGTCCGTTCAAGAATGCTAAAAAGGTTGAACAACTCCTTGTTATGGGCGGAACCATAAATATCGACTCTTCATATGAAATTGATTTGATTGCAGAGATTGCGAGGAAATACCCCTACCATAAGTTGAACATAGGTGTGCGTTGCAACTTTGATATAAACGACGGCGTTGTTTCAAGATTTGGTTTTGACATTGAATCCAAAGATTTTAACCGTGCTATGGCTCTGTTCAGTGAATATAAAAACCTCTATCTGATTGATATGCAATGCCATTTTGCAACACGCAGACTTGACACATGGAAACCACGTGCAGAAGGTATGCTTGCTCTGATAGACAAATTGGGGATTGTACCCGAACATATTGACCTGGGTGGCGGTTTGTTCGGAAAGATGACAGATTCCCTCAAAGTACAGTTCGATTCTGAAATTCCGACATACAAGCAGTATGCAGAAGCGGTTGCACCCGTTTTTGCTGAGCATTTTAAAAATACCAAAAACAAGCCTATGCTCTTGATTGAGCCTGGCAGTGCCCTTGTGGGTGACTGTATGCATTTTGCGACAAAGGTTGTCAATATTAAAGATGTTCGTGGCAAGGCGATTGCTACTCTGCTCGGCAGCATTTACAATATAAATCCTACATTGAATAAAAAGAACCCACCCATTGAAGTGTATCCTATGGGTGGTGAACAAAAGGAATATGAAGATTTAGACTTTGGTGGATTTACTTGCATCGAATCCGATTATCTCTATCGTCATTATCACGGTAAGCTTGCTAAAGGAGATGTGGTTGTGTTCGGAAACGTAGGTTCTTACTCTGTTGTTTTGAAACCTCCATTTATTTTGCCGAACTTTCCGATCATAGATATTTCCGAAGGCAAGGTTGAAATCATTAAGCGAGGAGAATCATTTGATGACTTGTTCCACACCTTTGCGTTATAAGAGGTAAAATATGTGGTGTTTGTTCAACAAATTTGTAAAACGATTTTTTGATATTCTGCTTAGCTTGATTGCACTTATTGTTTTAATTCCGGTATGGCTGATTATTGCGATTGCTATTAAATGTGACAGTAAGGGGGCAATACTATTTGCACAAGAAAGGCGCACAAAAAACGGACGAATTTTTAAGATGTACAAATTCCGGTCAATGGTTGTCAATGCGGAAAGCAAGGGGGCAGGACTGTTTAATTATGAGAATGATCCCCGTGTCACCAAGACCGGACGTTTCCTGAGAAATAGTAGCTTGGACGAACTGCCCCAGCTTTGGAATGTAGTTAAGGGCGACCTTTCCATAGTAGGACCTCGTCCATGTGTAACTTATGAATTGGGAGATTTTAATACGCTGAATAAGAAGTATAAAAAAAGGTTTCAGGTAAAGGCAGGACTTACGGGTTTGGCACAGGTTAAAGGAAGAAATGATATTTCTTGGGATGATAAAGTTACATATGATAATCAATATGTAGATAAGTTTAAAGCATACGGGGTTTTAGTTGATATAGTCATACTTTTTGAATCTGTAATTAAAGTGTTTAAAAAAGCAGATATTTATGAAAATAAAAGGGATGAGTCAATGAGCAACGAAGAAGCGGCAAAAGCGGAAGCGGAAGAGATTATTAGATTAGCTCACTTACCGGATTGATATATTTTGAAATTTAATGGAGAAAGTTTGAAACAAAGA
>CAYMGZ010000290.1:2909-4354 GCA_964390095.1 uncultured Lachnospiraceae bacterium
GGGTATAGCAAACAAACCATCTTTCAGGTGGTTTTAAAAGTAAATATAGGCATAACACCTAATTAGGAAACTGCAATAGGCTCATCTTTGATAATGTAACCACGTTGTTTGAGAAGATTAAGTGCCTATGAAGTAGTCAGAGTTTTTGATTCATTTACGGAACGTGACTCAAGAAATCCATCCGGTGTATACGGTTTCAAATCTGAGAGTATATGCCAGATAGTAGTCAGGATCAGACAGATGGCAATGATGGCTTTCTTGTGACCACGCCGTGCTTTTATGCGTCGATAACGGTTTGTAAATTCAGAATGTTTCTTCGATTTGATCTTTTTATTGCTTTGATCGTTACGGGGACAACATCCTGCCCAGGATACTAGGTATTTGGCTGTAGGGAAGACGGACATATCACCGCCGATCTCGGAAAGGACTTGTATCGCAGTCATCGGATTCTTATCAAATCCGGGAACAGTACGAATCAGGTTGAGAGCTGAAGCGTAAAGGTCAGAGAGATGAAGAATTTCCTGTTCCACTGTTTCTATGTGCTTTTCTAATTCGTCGATGTGGTCGAGACATTGACGAAGTTAATAGCCTGTTCAGGCGAGATGGCACTATCCACAGCAGCTTGGATTTCTTCAATTGGCGTTTTACAACATAACAGAGGGAAGATAGATTAGAAAAGCGAAGGTGTCCAACTTGTTTCATGACACATTGGTGTCTTGCGCAGAAAGGCGGATTATAAAAATGAAATACGACATTGCGAACAGGCGGATTTGGTTCAAGGGAGAAATACTTGATGTTGATAATGCTAAAATTAACATTTTGTCACCTACATCTCAGTTTGGATTAAATGTATTTGAAGGAATTCCATGTTATTGGAATGATGAAGAAAGACAGCTTTATGCTTTTAGATTAAATGATCATTATGATCGCCTTCTTAGATCGGCAAAGTTAATTCAAATAGATTGTCCTTATACAAAAGAAGATTTTGAAAAGGCATTTGTTGATGTAATTAAGGCCAATGAATATGAGGAAAATCTTTCCGTTCGACAAACTTTGTTTGTGGATGGATTTGTTTGTTGCTCCGATTCCAAGAAATAAAACAAGTGTTGAGTATAATAAGAAGGGATTGAATGTATGCATTACATCTTGGAGAAGAATTAGTGACGAGACGCTTTCTCCTAGAATTAAGTGTGGAGCAAATTATATTAACAGCCGTGTTGGTCAGAGGGAGGCTCTTCGTAATGGCTTCGATACTTGTCTGTTTTTGAATGAAGCTGGAAAAGTATCAGAAGGTCCCGGTTCCTGTTTATTTATGATAATAAATGAAAGGGTTATTACGCCACAGCTTACGGATAATGTTTTAGAGAGTATTACCCGCGATACAGTTAAAAAACTTGCAGAAAGTAAAGGATTTCCTGTAATTGAGAGAATGATTGATAGGACAG
>CAYMGZ010000291.1:0-4349 GCA_964390095.1 uncultured Lachnospiraceae bacterium
GCCGGGGTTTCCCGGCTTTCGGAAATGAGGAAATACATGGCGATGGATCAGAGCAAAATACGGAATTTTTGCATTATTGCGCATATTGACCACGGCAAGTCCACCCTGGCGGACCGCATCATCGAGCAGACGGGGCTGCTCACAAGCCGGGAGATGCAGGCGCAGGTGCTTGACAATATGGAACTGGAGCGGGAGCGCGGGATCACAATCAAGGCGCAGACCGTGCGGACGGTGTACCGCGCAAAGGACGGGGAGGAGTATATTTTTAACCTGATCGACACGCCGGGGCATGTCGATTTTAACTATGAGGTTTCGCGCAGCCTTGCGGCCTGCGAGGGTGCGCTGCTTGTTGTGGACGCGGCGCAGGGGATTGAGGCGCAGACGTTAGCGAATGTTTATCTGGCGCTCGACCATAACCTTGACATCGTACCGGTGATCAACAAGATTGACCTGCCAAGCGCCGACCCGGAACGGGTGAAGGCGGAGATTGAGGATGTGATCGGGCTTGACGCGCAGGATGCACCGATGGTTTCCGCAAAGACAGGCTTAAATATCGGGGATGTGCTGGAGGCGGTGGTAAACCATATCCCGGCACCGGGAGGCGATGCGTCAAAGCCATTGCAGGCGCTGATTTTTGATTCCGTTTACGATTCGTACAAGGGCGTGATCATTTTCTGCCGCATCATGGAGGGCACGGTGAGGAAGGGAACGCCGATCAGGATGATGGCGACCGGGGCGGTCTCGGAGGTCGTGGAGCTCGGCACGTTCGCGCCGGGGCAGTTTTTGCCGTGCGAGGAGCTTTCGGCGGGCATGGTGGGCTACCTTACGGCGAGCCTAAAAAATGTGAAGGACACGCGTGTGGGCGATACGGTCACGAATGCGGATGAGCCTTGCGACGCGCCGCTGCCGGGCTACAAGAAGGTGAATTCCATGGTTTACTGCGGCATGTACCCGGCGGATGGCGCGAAATACCCGGATCTGCGGGATGCACTGGAAAAGCTGCAGTTAAACGATGCGGCGCTCCAGTTTGAGCCGGAGACTTCCGTTGCGTTGGGGTTCGGCTTCCGCTGCGGTTTCCTTGGTCTTTTACATTTGGAGATTATCGAAGAACGCCTGGAGAGGGAATATAACCTTGACCTTGTGACAACGGCACCGAGCGTTATTTATAAGGTCTATAAGACGAACGGGGAGATGGTCGATATCACCAACCCGTCAAACCTCCCGGACCCGTCGGAGATCGATTATATGGAAGAACCCATCGTGAGCGCGGAAATCATGGTGACGACGGAGTTTGTCGGCGCGATTATGAAGCTTTGCCAGGAGCGGCGGGGTGTGTACCTTGGCATGGAATATATGGAGACAACGCGCGCCTTATTGAAATATGAGCTCCCGCTCAACGAGATCATCTATGATTTTTTTGATGCGCTCAAATCGCGTTCCCGCGGGTACGCTTCGTTTGACTATGAGCTGAAAGGCTATGCGAAGGCGGAGCTTGTGAAGCTTGACATTTTAATCAATAAGGAGGAGGTTGACGCGCTTTCTTTTATTGTGCCGGAGGCGACCGCTTACGAGCGCGGGCGGCGCATGTGCGAGAAGCTGAAGGAGGAGATCCCGCGCCAGCTCTTTGAAGTCCCGATCCAGGCGGCCATCGGCAGCAAGGTCATCGCGCGGGAGACCGTCAAGGCGATGCGCAAGGATGTCCTCGCAAAGTGCTACGGCGGGGATATCACGCGCAAGAAGAAGCTTTTGGAAAAGCAGAAGGAAGGGAAAAAGCGCATGCGCCAGGTCGGCAATGTCGAGATCCCGCAGAAGGCGTTTATGAGCGTGCTGAAATTGGATGAAGACTAGGTTGGCGGTTTATGTGCACATTCCGTTCTGTGTTAGGAAATGCAGGTACTGTGATTTTTTGTCCGCCCCGGCCGGGCGGCAGGAGAAAGAGGCCTATGTCACGGCACTGGGGCAGGAAATTCGGGATTTTGCAAAAAGGAACGGGGAGGTTCTCTCGTCCTATGAGGTTGCCAGTGTGTTTTTTGGCGGGGGAACGCCGTCCCTGCTCGCGTCAGAAGAACTTACGGGAATTTTAAAGGTCTTGCGGGAATGTTTTTGTTTCCGGGCGGATGTGGAGGTTACGGTCGAGTGCAACCCGAAAACCCTGACAGAGGAAAAGCTTGCCGGGTACCGCAGGGAAGGGGTAAACCGCTTAAGTATCGGCTTACAGTCCGCCGATGACCATGAGCTTTCCCTGCTTGGCAGGATCCATACATGGGAGGATTTTTGTTCCACGTATGCCCTTGTGCGAAAGATGGGGTTTGACAATGTGAATGTGGACCTGATGAGCGCGCTGCCCGGGCAGACGCTTGCGTCCTACGGGCGGACGCTGCGGCAGGTGCTTGCGTTATCCCCGGAGCATATTTCGGCGTACAGCCTGATCATCGAGGAGGGGACACCGTTTTATGAGGTTTATGGCGGGGAGTCTGGCAAAGGGGCGGATGCCCATGCAAAAGATGCCTTGGGGCGGGGGATGCCTTTTGGGGCGGAACCTTTGCCGGATGAGGATACGGAGCGGGAAATGTATGCCCTGACCGGGGAGCTTTTGGAAAAGGCGGGCTACTGCCGCTATGAAATTTCCAATTACGCGCTGCCCGGCCGGGAGTGCAGGCACAATATCTGCTATTGGGAACGCACGGAGTACATCGGCTTCGGGCTTGGGGCGGCATCGCTGTTTATGGATACGCGGTTTTCCAATGAGAGGGAACTTGCGGTTTATCTGGGCCGTGTGTCGCGCGGGGAGGATGTGTATGTGCAAACGGAGCCTCTTTCCGTGCGGGAGCGGATGGAGGAGTTTATGTTCCTTGGGCTGCGCATGATGCGCGGGGTATCAAGGAAAGAGTTTTTGCGGCAGTTTGGGCGTGGGATGAACGAGGTTTACGGCACGGTGCTAAAAAAATATCTTGCGGCCGGACTGCTTTTTGAGGACGGTGACAGGGTCTTTCTGACAGGGCGTGGGATTGATGTGAGCAATGCCGTCCTTTGCGATTTTTTGTTGGATGAGGAAAGGTGAAAAACATGATGAGGAAATTCTTGCTTTTTGTGGCCATCCTCCTGTTTTGCGCGGGAACAGGGCATGCGGGCACACCCTGTTTTTGGATGGATGGGCAGGTGGTGGCGGATGCCGCACAAAATTCCCTGAACAAAACTGCAATCACGGTCAGCCGGGGGGAGCGTTTTACCCTGACCGTAAAAGGGGAGTATAAAAAGGCTGTCTGGCGTGTGGATAATGAAAAAGTTGCCACGGTATCTGCAAAAGGGGTTGTCAAGGGCATTTCCGCCGGGAATGCCGTGGTGACGGCGGAGGTGGACGGCGTAAAATACCAGTGCAAAGTGACGGTGGAAGCCCTGTCCTTAAGTGAAACAAAGCTGGCCGTGGGGCTTTGTGATACCTGCCAGCTTACGGTGTCCGGAACAAAACGCAAGGTTTCATTTAAAAGTACCAATACGGATGTTGTGAAAGTTTCCTCAAAGGGCAAGCTTACATTTTTAAAGCCGGGCAATGCCACGGTGACGGCGACCATCGGTGGCACCAAGCTTACGTGCACGGTCAAAGTGGGCCGTCCCTCCATCTTTATTCCGGATCTTGTGGCCGGGGAGGAAGCGGCGGTTGACCTGTCCGGAAAAACATACCGGAATATTTCGTTCCAGAGCAGTGCGCCGGAAGTGGTTTTTGTGGATGGGGAGGGCGGCTTGGTCGCAAATGCCCCGGGGAGCGCACAGATTACGGTAAAAATTGCGGATTACGAGTATAAAAGGAAGGTAGAGGTCAGAAATTCCTTATCTGCCGCCACGGCATCCGGGATATATGACGGGCTTTGTGCGCAGGATGCCAGGGTGGCAAAAAAGGCGCATGAGGTGCTTGGCGCTTTGGTAGACGGGGAAATGGAGGAGATTGATAAAATTCTGGCGCTTCATGATTACATTGTGCAAAATACTGCCTACGATACAAGCTATACGAGATATTCCATAAAAAATACGCTGATCGACGGTTCGGCGGTCTGCCAAGGGTATGCCGAGACGATGGGGCTTTTTTTTGATGCGCTTGGCATAAAGAACCAATTGATTTACGGCAGGGCGGGAGGGGATGACCATGTGTGGAACTTGGTCTGCCTTGATGGGGACTGGTACCATCTGGATGTGACTTGGGATGACCCGCTCCTTGACGGGAAGGATGTGCCGGGAGAAGTGAGCTATGAATATTTCATGGTGACGGATGCGGTGATGGCAGAAGACCACCAATGGGAGCAAGAGGATTACCCGGTGGCGGAGGGCGGCAGATACACGGGATATGTTTGGAA
>CAYMGZ010000292.1:0-4349 GCA_964390095.1 uncultured Lachnospiraceae bacterium
AAAGCTGAGATTCCGTGATCTGGAACTGGTGAAGCGGGAACTGCAGTTTTTCCTTGACCGGCGCGTTGCGCAGGTGAAATTTGTAGACCGTACATTTAATTGCAATCCTGCGCATTGTATGCATATTTGGCAGTACATCCATGACCATGACAATGGCGTGACGAATTTCCATTTTGAGATTGCGGCGGATTTGCTATCGGACGGGCAGGTGGCGCTGCTTGCCCGGATGCGGCCGGGGCTTATACAGCTTGAGATCGGGGTACAGTCAACGAACCCGCGCACGGTCGCGGCAATCCACCGGCGCATGGATTTAGGGGAGGTCGCAAAGCGTGTCGCGCAGGTGCGCGCGGCGCGCAACATCCATCAGCATCTTGATTTGATCGCCGGGTTGCCGTATGAAGATTACGCCTCGTTTGGCCGATCCTTCGACGAAGTTTATCGCATGGGTCCCGACCAGCTGCAGCTGGGATTTTTAAAAGTCCTTAAAGGGTCGGCGATGGCGGAGATGGCGCGGGAACACGGGATTGAATACAAAGCGGGGCCGCCCTACGAGGTGCTTTCCACGAAATACCTGCCCTACGCGGATTTGCTGCGCCTGAAGGATATCGAGGAAATGGTTGAGGTTTACCATAACAGCGGGCAATTTTCCTGCGCGCTGCCGTATCTGACGGCGTATTTCGTGCGGCCATTTGTACTGTTTGAGGCGATGGGGGACTATTACAGGAAAAACGGGCTGTTTGACCGCAAGCACGGGCGTATGGAGCGCTATGAGATACTGTACCGCTTTGTGCTGGAATATTTTGCGGTGGAAAGGGATGCGCAAGGGGCGGATAACGAGGGGAACGGTGCGGGGGAAGCCCGGAACAGCGCGTTTGCCGGACGGGATGATTTTCTGGCCTGCTTCGCGGAGTGCCTCTGTTTTGACTTTTACAGCCGCGAGAAGCCGAAGGCATTGCCCGGTTTTGCGTGTGCGAAGGATTACGGGAAGCAGGAACTGCGTGCGCTCTACGCCGGTTTTGGCGTGGGGAAGGAGCATGTCGGCCAGTGCTATGTCGCGCATTTTTGCTATGATATGGGGGAGGCGGCAAAGGGCAGGACGAAAAGGCGTGAAGCAGACTGCCTGTTTGATTATACGCGCAGGGATCCGCTGTCAGGCGCGTGCGCGGTGCGCACAAAACAGGCGGAAGTTTTGTAAACGGACGGTTTTTAAAAACTTTGGGCAGGATTACATTATGGATGGGGAGTCATAAGTCATGATAACGGATTATCTTGCGCTTGATATTGAGACGACAGGGTTAAGCCCCGAAAAAGACCGTATCATTGAGATTGGCGCTGTAAAATATAAAGGCGGACAGGCGGCGGGGGAGTTTTCCTGCCTTATAAAGATATGCCAGCCGCTCCCGGCAAAAATCACAAAGCTGACCGGGATCACGGATGAAATGCTGGCAAATGGCCGTGACGAGAAGACGGCGGTCACTGCGTTCATGGCATTTGCGGAAGGGATGCAGGTGCTGCTTGGGCATAATATTGGCTTTGATTATAGTTTCTTAAAAGTGGCAGCCCTGAGGTTTGGGATGGAGTTTGAGCGGGAAGCGCTTGATACACTGTATTTTGCGAAGAAGCTGCACCCGGAGTTAGAAAGCCGTTCCCTGTCTTTTTTGTGTGCCCATTATGGGATCACGCAGGAGAGGGCGCACCGCGCGGTGGAGGATGCCGTATCCGCGCACAGGCTGTACTGTGCGCTCGTGGCAAGATTTCCGGACTATGATGGCTTTGTGCCACAGAAGCTTACTTACAAGCCGAAAAAGCAGGAGCCGATGACCTTAAAGCAAAAGCGTTACCTGTGTGACCTCCTGCGCCAAAACGGGATGGAATACAGAACAGAAATGGATTATTTAAGCAAAAGCGATGCATCAAGATTGATTGACAAGATTATTTTTACGAAAGGGAAGCCCCAAATCTGAATCTTTGCCATAAAATCGGAACAAAACACTTGTCAGTTCAAAGAAAATGTTATACAATGCAGATATATTGGGTAGCTATGCCATTACTTCGAAAGGTCTGTGAGGAAACCGCAGACGGAACCGCGGATTGTTTCCGGCAGCCCTTCCGCTTTTTGGCAGAGTGCCATAAGTGCATCCGATTCGCCGCGCACGGCATAAAGGGAGCCGAGCAGGCGGTAAGTTAAGCCCACATCGGTGCCCGCACCGACGGCATATTCAAGCACACAGACGGCCGCTTCCTGTGCGTCCGCCTCGTTCAGACGAAAGCCAAGGTCATAAAGTTTGCGCATGAAAGTAGTAAAGTTTGCATCACATTCGGAAAGAAATGGGAAATTAGCCACGCCGTAGGTGAGTTTTAAGTCCGTGTTGGAAATCCCGGAAAGATTGAGGAACTGCTTGCCCTCAAGACGCTTTAGCGCCGCAAGCACGGCCGCAATCTCTTTGTCCGGGTCAGGTACATGGGAGAGGTCGGGAAGGAAGGAAAGGTCAATGGTTTGACATGCAAGGCCGGAAATATCCTGCTTGCGCGCCGTGTTTGCTTCCAGTTCCCGCTGTAAGAATTCCTGGATGGTCTGTGTTTTACTTTTTGTATTTTTTTTGATTTCGTATCGGAGCAGAAAAATCAGGATCATGATACATCCAAAGATTACCGGCATAATTGTCACCTCGTTTTGTGCATTATTTTTTATGGAGGAAAATCATATGATGTTTCGGTCAAAAAAATCGCAGAGAACCGTTGCTGCCGTGATTGTCGCGGTACTTGTGATCGCGACGTTAGCAAGCCTTATCGCAGCTGCAGTTTAGTTTTATTTTCCTGTATAGCTATCTCTAATATACATAAAATAAGTGCGTATGTCAATGCCTGATGTGCATTGGGAAAGGCACGGTATAAAAGATGAAGCGATACAGGACAAAAAAGATAGGGCGGCACATGGGTGCCTGCCTGGCGTTTTCCTTGGCAATGGCTTTGGTTTTTTCGGCCTGCGCAAAGAAACATAGTACGGAAGATGAATATGATAAAAAAGAAGAACTCCGCCAGAACATGCAGCACTGGTTCGATGACTCACAGTCGGAACTTGACACGCAGAAGAATATACCCGTACCGACACAGCAGGATATCGTGGGCACGCCTGCAATTGACAGGATGCGCAACCTTGCCGACGGACCGGAGGCGAGGGCGGTGCAGGATCCGCCGCATATCACGGAGGTTCCGGAAAAAAAGCTGTTTGCCTCGGAGTTTACCACCTATTACAGTATGGAGAATACTTCGCGTGCAGGGAATATCGCGCGTGCGGCCGAGCTGCTTGACGGGCTTGAGATTGCGCCGGGGGAGGTTTTTTCGTGCAGCACGGCAATCGGGCCGATCACGGAGGAGAATGGTTACCTCCCGGCAGGAACTTACGTGCAGGGCAAGGTGGAGGAAGGGATCGGAGGCGGGGTCTGCCAGATTTCGACAACCTTGTACAATGCGGCATTGTTTGCAAAGCTTACCATCGTCGAACGCGCGCCGCACTCCATGGTGGTCAGTTATGTTGACCCGGCGCGCGATGCGGCAATCGCCGGGAATTATAAGGATTTAAAGCTGCGCAACGATTATGCCTACCCGGTCGTGATCGGGGCGAAGGCGGGGGATGGGACACTGACGATTTCCATCCACACGGCGGAGGAGGATATCGGCAACGAGATAGAGCTCATCAGCGTTGTGCTTGAGACAATAAAGCCTGGGGAACCAGTGGTGACCGTTGACGAAAGCCTCCCCGCAGATTATTATAAAGTCACGCAGAAAGCCCATACCGGATATGTTGCGGAACTTTACCGTGTCACGCGCAGGGATGGCGTGGAGTTGTTGCGGGAAAAAGTGAACACGAGTGAGTACTCGGCGACACCGGAATATGTGACAGTGGGCGGTGAATGACCGCCCGCTTTAAAGCGTGGGAATCAAGTTTCGATCCTGTGGGAAAATGGCAAGAAGGAGGACAGTCATGCAGGATAAAATGACAGAGAGATTTCAATTGTGGAAGGAAAAGTATTTTTCTGAGGAAATGCCAGTAAAGCGGCGGCTTTTTAATGTTATTACGGTTGGGGGGATCCTTGCAGGAACGGTTTCCACGCTGATCAGCATCATCCTGCAGTTTAGTATTTTTACTGTGATTGAGACAGCGGCGATTTTTTTGATTCTCCTTTTTGTGTTATACCGCGCCAACAGGTATAATAAATTTGATTCCGGGGCGCTGATGGTCTGCATATGGGTGAATCTGATCCTGTTCCCGCTGATATATTTTTCCAATGGCGGGATGCATAGCGGCATGCCGCTGTGGTTTGTGCTCGGTGTGGTATTCGATTTTA
>CAYMGZ010000293.1:0-4342 GCA_964390095.1 uncultured Lachnospiraceae bacterium
AATGTTGAAAAAGTTTCATAAAATACCTCCATGATTCCCACGTCCAACTACTTTTGTTCCTGTAAAACCTCATCAGGGTCTTGTAGGGTTGCCGTGGGTTTTCTTAAAAATATCAGTTGGCGATATTGTATAACTTTTGATAGAATAAGACAATATTTTTGGCATAAACGTCAATTTTTTGGCAAGAATGTCAGGGGTATGGTGAATAAATATTTAGGTAGATTTGCATATTTAGTATAAATGAATTTGCAATAAAAATATTTACCACACAATGAACGGAATAATATGTTCATAATTAGAAAAATTTTGCTTTATAAAATATATGAAAACGGAGATATAATAAATAACGAAGGATCCTTGAAAAAGGTAAAAAATTGTGCAGAAAGCACAAGATCCAATGAGTTTTTGGAAAGTCTGGGGGAGGGAGGATTGCGCAGAAGTTGAATCCCTTTGCCAACACCGCATTCCATCCAAAACTTAACACAACCAGCCGCCGGACAAAACATCCGGCGGCTGGGCCGCTGTATTTGGCTCTGGGAGGTTATTCTTCGCCTTCCCCTTTCTCATCCTTATCCTCTTTCGGCAGCAGCCGGATATGTACTTGGTCAATCCGGTTTTTCCTGACTGCCTTCACGATGAAGATTACATTTTCTTCCTGGATGGATTCCCCTGTTTTTGGCAGGTGTTCCAGCCGGTTGATAATGTGCCCGGCGATGTACTCGTCGGCCGAGATGGCGCGGATGGAATTGACCTCATCGGCATCGTACTCATCTTTATTCCACAAACACCCGGTAAAACCTTGGCACGGTCGTGGCTTTATACGCTATAACGTTTCCGTCTTTACCATAGACCGCACCTTCGGTCTGCACCGCCCATACCATAAGGATGGCTTCACCGGGGGCAATTGCAGTTATTTTGCCGTTATGTTTTCCAACGGTGAAGACATCCGGGTCGGAGGAAGCAAAACGCACCCCGTCCGTAATCTGCGTCCTGCCGCGCCAGACGACATTGTCGTCCGAATCCGCGCGCCATACCTTTGTCTGGAAAATTTCCCCTGCCCTAAGTTGTAAAAGCTTACCCGCGCTGTGGTCACTGATCCCGGCATCCACGGCATTGCGCTTTACGGTTACCCGGCAGATTTTTATGGTTTTCTCCCCGGTTGTCTGGT
This sequence comes from uncultured Lachnospiraceae bacterium, assembly GCA_964390095.1. Classification (GTDB taxonomy): domain Bacteria; phylum Bacillota; class Clostridia; order Lachnospirales; family Lachnospiraceae; genus RGIG4057. Next base: position 1,169 of record CAYMGZ010000293.1, read on the forward strand.
CGGTAAAGGTAATCCGGATTTTTGCTGTTCCGGTGCTTATGGCAGTGACAAGGCCTTTGTGCCTGCTGACGGTTGCAACTTCCGGGTTTTCGGAGGCAAATTCCACCGTATAGCCAGCCCTGTTCCAGACAACTGCATACCGTGAATTTGCATATTTCCCGGTTGCATCGCCGCCGTAATAAAGCCGCAGGCTGGTATAGGCCTGTGGACCGACCGGGAGCGGCGTTGGAGCCGGGGTTGCGGCTGGCGTTTGCGTCATGGTCGGTGTCGGGGTTGCGGTTGGTGTCGGGCTTGGCGTTGGCGTCGGGCTTAATACCGGGTCCGGCTGCCACGGGAAAGGGGCGGTCGGGATTGGTGCCATGGTCGGTGCCGTGGATGGTGTCGGTGCCATGGTCGGTGTCGGGGATGGTGCCGTGGTCGGCGACGGGGATGGGGATGGTGTCGGTGCCGTGGTCGGTGTCGGGGATGGTGCCGTGGTCGGCGACGGGGATGGGGATGGTGTCGGTGCCGTGGTCGGTGTCGGGGATGGGGATGGCGACGGGCTTGGGCTTGGTTTTTCCCCGGTTGGCGGGGTGGTTTCCGTTCGCAGCACATAGCCGCAGACCGTACAGGAGTAGATTTTTGTTCCTGACGATGTGGCGGTAGGCAGGGAGATGACCTTCCCGCCATCGGAAATGTGCGCCCCGGCGTTGTGCCGCTTGCCGCACACGCAATTTTTCCAGTGCCCGGAAAGTTCCGTTTGCCAGACATCTTCCACTTCGTGGCCGAGTGGGGCGAGTGGGCTGGTTCCGATCACATAACCGCAGACCGTACATTTATATTCCATCTCGCCGCTGGTGTCGTAATCCGGTTCCCGCGTGACCGTGCCTTGGTCCGGTATGTGGGTTTCTTTAAGCTGCTCCCCGCATTCACAGGTTTTGTAATGGAATCCGGCAGTGCATTCCCAGTTACTTCCAAAATCGTGTTCCACCATAGGGAGCATTTCCCTGCCGGTTACATAACCGCAGACCGTGCAGGAATACGTTTTCGTTCCGGTGGAGCTGTGGGTTGGGATTCGGGTGATCACGCCGTCATCCGGGGTATGTGCCGCCATTTCCAGTGTTGCGCCACAAATGCGGCAGAGTTTCCAGTGGGATGCCTCATCTGTCACAAAGCGGGCTTCCGGGGCATGCCCGTCCGCCGGGATTGTCTCATCGCAGGTTTTTCCGCATTTGTAACAAAAATGGCGTATTATGCTGTCCGAGACGCAGCCGCCGTCCGTCACGATTTTGTCATATTCCTCCGAAAAATCGTGTTCCTCGTGGTAACGTGCCTGAAAGATGAGGGAAAGATCATGTTCCACATCCGGGATGGTAAGGGTCACCGGTTTCCCGAACCCTTCCATCGTGACCTCATAAGAAACGGGGTGGTCCCCGGTCTGCGGGTCATTCCATGTCGCACCGGCTAAGGCAAAACTTGGGAAGAACCATTCGTTTGTGCCAATGTAGTATTTTTCGTTTTCAAGCTCCAAGTCAACGGAATACGTGCTGCCCTTTGTTAAGCGGACTTCCGTTTCCGGCTTTTGGAAGCCGTCATATTCCAACCAGCGGACCACTACCGTGTTTTCGTCGCGGACTTTGCGGAACGCGGCGTAGAAGGTGGTATTGCCCTCAACGGAAAAATCGGAAAAATCCATGCCGGAATTAAGGTTTTCATATTTTGCCCATTGGTCAAAATCATAGGTGTATAAGCTGTCTCCGGATTCTTTTTTTGGGGGCTGCCCGCCGTATGCGCCTATTTTTTCCCCATAAAATTTCTCTGTCTCCCAAAGTGTGTCACTGCCATCCTGCGTCTTGTAGGTTACGGTATATTTGTTGCGGCTGTAATAAAGTTTTAATTGGAGCGAATTGTCAGCGGCAATAGTGCCTTCGGCACGGGTATCCGGATGGTCGGGATAAGAGGTGAAGCCCTCCCTGCCATAATCCGTAAAGGAGGCATGGGCAGTCTCGCCGGTCTTACCTGAAGACAGGTGGGATTCGGATGAGTAGCCGCCCCCGATGTTCTGGTAGTAGCAGATGACATAGTATTTTGTATCCGTCGCGGCAATGAAATTTGCAGTAAAGGTTTTGTTTCCGGTGCTGTGGGAATCGATATATACGGATTTTTCCGGAATATTGCCGTTTGAGCCCGTCCAGCCGAGGAAAATATAACCTGTTTTTTGGGGCTGTGGCAGCAGGTAGTTTCCGTCTTCAACCGTATAAGTGTTTTTCTGGTCCGCATCCGATAAGAAGCTGCCGCCGTCAAGTTCGTAAGTGATTTGATAAGTTTCGGGCTGCCAGTGGGCAGTCAGGGTAATATCCTGCTGGATGCTGGAGGGGAAAGTGAAATTTTTGGTTGGGGTAGTGGTATCAGCTCCTGTCCAGCCGAGAAATTGGTAACCTGCCCGTTCCAGGTCGTGGATGGTGACGGTTTGTGGGTTTGCCGCAGCGTATTCGTAAGTAAGCGGGTTGTTGTTTGTTACGCCGTCAGGTGCGGCAAGGTCATAATTGATGGAATAGTTCGCTTTTTGGCTTTCAAATGCTTCCTTTGTAAAAACCTTGCCATCTTGGGTGGTTTTATCCTGTAACCTTAATTCCAAATAGATGCAGTCATCGGCAAGGACGATAATGCCATTGTTTGTAAAACCGTCCAGACTGGGGTTTTGGATATTTTCTAGGAACAAAGTGCCATTGTTTATAAAGGAAGTGCCCTCCTGTATTACAAAACTGTATACATCAGAAATTCTGGCAGTACCGTTATTGATAAAGGAAGAGGTATCAAGGGTGAAATCGCCGGAATTGCCTGAAAACTCGAAGCTTCCGTCATTGATAAAAGTGGGACCGGACATCATGTAGAATCCGCTGCTTACGTGAACCGTACCAGAATTTCGGATCGTTATGTTCCCATAAACCCAAAGGTCATCGTAATTTTTGGATTCGTCGTCCGCGATTTGTGTGCTGCCCGTGATCCACTCGGCATAGATTTTTGTGCCATCCATTCCGGACACAAGGAGCATGGTGGCCAAAAGCAAACAGATTGCTTTGTTCTTCCATGCGCCATGGGAAATGGTATTTTCCCCTGCCGCAAGCGTGCACGGGTTAATATGTGTCCTGATGTGCATGAAAAAATTAATTTTGCCCTGCTGCAAGCGGGTGC
>CAYMGZ010000294.1:0-4320 GCA_964390095.1 uncultured Lachnospiraceae bacterium
GTCATGCTCCCCGACCAGATACGCCGCCGCCTGCCGCATGGCCTTTACATCAAGCGGGCGGTAGAGGAAATGTGAATAGCGCCGCAGGAGGGGATCCGGGAAGGCCGCGTTGTAAATCTGATACTCGTAAGTTTTTTCACAGGTACAATGCCTTGGATGGAAATCCGCCGCCACCTCGCGCGATTCCTGTATGACGATATCATCCGGCAGGCGCGGGTTGAGCGCGTAGGCGAATTTTTCCGCCGGTATCCGGCTTTCCGTGTCAAAAACACATACATTGCCGCGCGCGTGGACACCTGCGTCCGTGCGGCTTGCACCGATCACTTCAATATCCTCCCCAAGCAGCGCGTGGAGTGCATTGTTTAACACACCTTCCACCGTAATGCCGTTTTGCTGGCGCTGCCAACCGCAATATCCTGTTCCGTCATATGCCACACGCAGCATGATCCGCCTCATCGCCCTTGCCCCTTTCCTTCTGTCATACCGGATGGCAGGATGCCAGATATTCCTTTTCACCGCCCCGGATGGCAGGATGCCAACCTTTTTTCCTTTTCACCGCCCGGATGGCAGGATGCCAACCTTTTTTCCTTTTCACCGCCCCGGATGGCAGGATGCCAACCTTTTTCTTTTCCAGCGCCCCGGATGGCAGGATGCCAAACTTTTTCCCTTTCACCGCCCCGGATCGCAGATGGTCAAAATTTCCTGCTTGCCACGATCACCGCCACAAACACCACCATCAGGAGGAAGGCCAGCCCATCGCGCCTGCGGTAGTGCAGCGGTTTCATTTTCGTGCGCCCCTCACCGCCGTGGTAACAGCGCGCCTCCATCGCCATCGCAAGATCCCCCGCGCGCCGGAAGGCTGAAATAAAGAGCGGCACAAGGATCGGGATCATTGCCTTGGCACGCTTTATGATGCCGCCCGTCTCAAAATCCGCCCCGCGCGCCTGCTGTGCCTTCATGATCTTGTCGGTTTCCTCAAGCAGGATGGGGATAAAGCGCAGGGCAATCGACATCATCATCGCGACCTCGTGCACCGGGACATGGAGTTTTTTTAGCGGGGAAAGCAGGCTTTCCATACCATCCGTCAGCTCGTTCGGCGTGGTGGTGAAAGTCATCAGCGATGAGCCAAGGATCAAAAGCGTTAACCGCACCGCCATGGAAAATGCCAGATACAGCCCTTCCTCTGTAATGCGGATGAACTTCCATTCAAAGACGGGCGTTCCGGAGGTCAAAAAAAGGTTGAAACCCACGGTAAAAAGCAGGAGGATGATGACAGCTTTCAGCCCTTTTACAATGTAGCCAAACGGTACCTTTGACATGTGGACCACGGCAAACAGAGCCAATGCCGCCACCAGATAACCCCAAAGGTTTTTAACAAGGAAAAGGCTGATGATGTACAGCAGCGTTCCTGATATTTTAACGCGCGGGTCGAGTCGGTGCAGGACGGAATCCGCCGGATAATACTGTCCTATCGTAATGTCACGTATCATAAATCTCACTCATTCTGCCGATGGGTCGGCTGTAATATATTTCTTTAAGGGATAATGTTTTCTGTTTTAGGAGGGTATCTTATCCTGGGAACGCCTCAAGGATTGCCATCTTTGCTTCCTCCACCGTTGTAGCGTCCGTCCGCACTGCGATGCCACGCTCCCTTAAAGCGTGCATCACATAGGTCACTTGCGGCGCTGCAAGCCCGATTTTTTCCAGTTCCTTATAATGCGCAAATACATTTTTGGGCGTGTCATCAAAGGCAACCTGCCCATGGTCCATCACGACGATGCGCCCGACATATTTCGCCACATCCTCCATGCTGTGCGAGACAAGGATCACGGTAATATGCTGCTCATCATGGATTTTTGCGATCTGGTCAAGGATCTCGTCGCGCCCTTTTGGGTCAAGCCCTGCGGTTGGTTCGTCCAATACGAGCACTTCCGGTTTCATTGCCAACACCCCCGCAATCGCCACACGGCGCTTCTGCCCGCCGGAGAGCTCAAATGGTGAAGCGTCAATCAGGTCATCCGGGATGCCGACCTGCTTCAAAGCTTCATACGCCCGCAGGTCAACCTCAAGCGGTGTCAGACCAAGGTTTCTTGGTCCGAACTGCACATCCTTTAAAACAGTGGTCTCAAAAAGCTGGTGCTCCGGGTATTGGAAGACCAAACCGACTTTTGTGCGCAATTGTTTTAAATCATAATCCGCGTCGTAAATATCCGCACCATTATAATACACGCCGCCGCTTGTCGCTTTGACCAGACCGTTTAAATGCTGGATGAGCGTGGATTTCCCCGAACCGGTATGGCCGATCAATCCGATGAATTCGCCGTCATTGATCACAAGGCTGACATGCTTCAATGCCTGTTTTTCATAGGCAGTGCCCGGACTATATACATAATTTAATTTATCCAAAATAATTGACATTACAAAACCATCCTCCCTTTGGGCGGAAATCAAATGATAACGAACCGAAGCAATTTATACTGCTTAACAGTTAAAATTTCCGAGTAACCCGACTACATAACCCCGGCCTGTTTTATTTTCATACATGCCTCCACGAATTCTTCGACCGACAAAATCCCGTCCGGCAGCGGCATGCCTTCTTTTTTCAGCTCATGGGCAAGCTCCGTGACCTGCGGTACGTCCATGCGGTAGGATTTTAATTTTTCCACCTGCGAGAAAACTTCGCGCGGTGTTCCCTGCATGACGATTTTCCCGTCATCCATCACAATCACTTTGTCCGCATGGATGACTTCTTCCATGTAGTGCGTGATCAAAAGCACGGTCACTCTTTCCCTGCGGTTTAACTCGCGCACCGTGCGGATAACTTCCTTCCTGCCATTCGGGTCAAGCATGGCAGTTGGCTCGTCGAGCACGATACACTGCGGCTTCATCGCCATAATACCCGCAATCGCCACACGCTGTTTCTGCCCGCCGGAGAGCTTGTTCGGCGAATGTGCGCGGTATTCATACATCCCGACCGCCTTTAAACTTTCTTCCACCCGTTTCCAGATTTCCTCCGTCGGCACGCCAAGGTTTTCCGGTCCAAACCCGACATCCTCCTCCACGACCGTGGCAATGATCTGGTTGTCCGGGTTCTGGAACACCATGCCCGCCCGCTGGCGGATTTCCCAGAGGTGTTCTTCCTTCCTCGTGTCCATCCCGTCCACGTAAAGGGTGCCCTCCGTCGGCATCAGGATGGCGTTGATATGTTTTGCGAGGGTTGATTTGCCCGAACCGTTGTGGCCGAGGATAGCGACAAAATCGCCTTTTTTGATTTCCATGGAAACACCGTCGAGGGCTTTTGTAATGGATTCGACATTGCCCTCCTCGTCGCGGCGGATGTATTCAAATGTCAGATTGTCGGATTTTAGCATGGACATGGTCATTGGTTCCTTTCCGGGACAGGGATGGTGGGCACCGGGTTTGGCAAGCCACACCCGGCAACATGTTAGTTCCCCTGTTCTGGTATATTCTATCGAATGTTTCGGAAAAATTCAAGAGGTCTGTGAAATTTTATATTTTTGTGCGTAACAGTTCAGCCTTCGGCTTTCCTGTTACAAAAATGATGTACAGAAAAAATTGTAAAATACACAATTACAAAAAATGCGATTTCGCACCAAAAGTCTCGGGTTTTTATGCAAAAACAGAATAAAAGCACCTCGCGGGAGGGGAAGGCTGAACTGTTATTTTTGTGCTCCCACGTCAGACTGCAGGTAATTCAAAGCGCTTCTTTCTAGCTCCCCATCCTCACGACTTCATCCGCCGCTTCCATTAACTCAGGGTCATGGGTGACAGCGAGAATGATTTTATTTTTCTTGCTCTGCTGTAAATATGAAATCATACGGGTCCGCCCTTCGGCATCCATTGCGGAGGTCGGTTCGTCCAGGACAAGGACATCCGGGTTTTTGAAAAATGCTTTTATAAGGGCAATTTTCTGCTTTTGTCCGCCGGAAAGATTACTGCTCCCCTCCCCAAGCTTAAAGTCAAAACCCTTTCCTGTTGATTTTAAAAAGTCATCAAATGATACCTGTCTGGCCAATTCCATTAGTCTTTCATCTGAAGATGGGTCATTTTCGTAAGTCATATTATAGCGAACAGTATCAGCCAAAAGCATGGGTTCCTGCTCACAAATTCCAAACTGCCTGTGCCGCAGTGCTTTCATATCCAGTTCCTTAATTGAATGCTTATCATACAGAATTTCTCCTTCGAATTCATCAATATACATTCCAGAAAGCAGCATGGTCATGGTTGATTTTCCACAGCCATTCTCACCCGCAATACAATACAATTTTCCACGCTCAAACTCCTGTGAGAAATTTTCCA
>CAYMGZ010000295.1:0-4312 GCA_964390095.1 uncultured Lachnospiraceae bacterium
GTATTTGATGCTTTCCGGCTTTTCATGCCCGAAAAATCCAGATGTTGAACGGTTTTTGAAAAAAGAGTGCCATAGAGTTTACAAAAAAGAACCAGTCTGTTACATATGTTGTGATTTCGGCAGAAGATGGCGGTCTGCTCGGATATTTTACCCTTGCATTAAAGCCTTTGACAGTCAGGGGTGGCTTACCTGATTGCACAGCTTGGGAAAAATTATGCGGATGGCAGGGACAGGGAAATTGCAGGAGAGGAAATGATAGAGCTTGCATGGACGGTCATTGAGGAGGCACAGTATATGTTCGGCGGCATGGTAACATTCTTGGAAGCGGAAAACGAGGAAAAACTACTATCCTTTTACCGGAGTAACCGTTTCTCACAGTTTGACACCAGACAGGCTGTATCAGGAACAGATGGGGCGCTAATTTTTGATTGTTATATGTTTAGGAGTGGAGACTGAAAGCATTGGAAAATCAGATACAACAGAATATTGAAGAAAATCTGAAATGATCTTGAAAAATACAAAGACCAGGGCAATGGCGGGAAAATAAAAGGGAAACCGGTCTTTGCCCGCATTGCTTTGCCCCGTGTGCTTGCTTTCCCGACCGCAAAAAATATAAATACAACCGCAGGGAATCATAATGAAATTGCCGGAACGACCATGTTATTATTATGCCAGGCCATACGTTTGCCAATCTGCGTACTTGTGGCAGGAAAAAAATGGAAGGGGGCATATCAATGGAATTACATGACTTGGGTGGTCTTTGGGAGGTTGCCATCGGGGATGGGAACACATATCGCATGATGCTTCCGGGAACTTTGGATGAGGGCGGCATCGGGGAGCCGCAAGCGCCGGTGCCGACGCGTTTTGTTAGGAAGCACAGCTTTACCGGGCAGGTGAAGTTTTCAAAAAAGCTGCGCCTGCCGGTCCCGGAAGGGAAACGGCTTTTTGTGGAAGTGGAGCGTGCCCGCTGCCTGCGCCTTTTGGTCAACGGGAAGGAAGCGGGGCATTTTAACCCGCAGACCCTTGTCACGCCGCATATTTTTGAAGTGACGGGGTTGCTTTCGGGGGAGGATGAGCTGGTGTTTTTGTCGGACAATAGCTATCCTGGGCTTCCGGCAAAGGACATCTTGTATTCCTCGGCGGCAACGGATGAGACACAGACCAACTGGAACGGGCTTTTGGGCTATGTGCGCCTCTGTGTGCAGGAACCGGTTTTTATCGCATCGGTGCGCGTTTACCCGCTGTGCGGGGAAACAGACGGCAGGAAAGAAGCGGGAACAGCAGGAGAAAAAAACTACCTTCCGGACCGGCTTGCGGTCCGCATCGAGCTTTCATCCGACCGGGCATGGCATGGCAGGCTGCATATCGCAAGCGATGCCATCAAAGAAGAAGCCATGGTTGATGCGCAGATCCCTGAGGGAAGGACAGAACTTGTAGCAGAGCTTCCATTGGCAGAAGATGTGCGCCTCTGGGATGAGGAAGAAGGGGAGGGCTATGAACTTTCCGTGTGGGCGGAGGGGCTTGCCCCAAAAACCGTCCGTTTTGGGATCCGTAGTTTTATGGGTAATGGCGAAGGGCGGCTTTCGCTGAACGGGCGGACAATTTTTTTGCGCGGGGAGGCAAACTGCGCGGAATTCCCGGAGAGCGGGCATGAGCCGATGACCGCCTGGGAATGGATGGGCGTTTTGCGCATGTACCAACGCTACGGTGTGAATTGTGTGCGTTTCCATTCGCATTGCCCGCCGGAGGCGGCGTTTTTTGCGGCGGATCGGCTCGGGCTTTTGATGCAGCCGGAACTTTCCTGCTGGAACCCGGAAAATGCGTTTTTAACGGAGGAGAGTTTTTCGTACTACCGCACGGAACTGCGTGAACTGCTGCTTTTTCTGGCGAACCATCCCTCTTTTGTCATGCTAAGTTTTGGCAATGAGCTTCAGACGGATGAGAAAGGGCATGAAAGGATGCGAAAGATGCTGCGGGAAGCCCATGCCCTTGATCCGACAAGGCTGGTTGCGGACGGCTCAAATAACCATTACGGCGGGAGGGGCTGTGAGGCGGAGAGTGATTTCTATGCGGCACAGAGTTATTGCGGCATGGCGCTTCGGGGAACTTTTGCAGGTATGGAAGGCTATATCAACCGGGAATATCCAGGGGCGGCAAAAAACCATGCAGATGCCATGCAAAAACTGCGGGAAACGTACAAAAAGCCCGTGTTCGGGTTTGAGGTCGGGCAGTTTGAGGTACTGCCGGATTTTTCGGAGCTTTCCTGTTTTTGCGGCGTGACGGCCCCGGAGAACCTGCGGATGATACAGGAGCGGGTAAAACAGCAGGGGATTACGCAGGCGTGCTGGAGGCGGCAGGTGGAGGCGACAGGGGAGCTTGCGCTCATCGGCTACCGCGAGGAGGTCGAGGCAGTGCTCCGCACGGGGGCAATGTCGGGGCTTTCCCTGCTCGGCCTGCAGGATTTCCCGGGGCAGGGGACGGCGCTGGTCGGCATGATGAATTCCCACCTTCTTCCGAAACCGTATGATTTTGCAAGGCCGGAACGGTTCCGGGAATTTTTCCGGGCCGAACTCCCGCTCGTTCTGCTGGAAAAATATACGTATGAAAATACGGAGACATTGCGGGCTGAGGTTCTTGTTGCAAATTACGGGAAGCAGGAAATTTGCGGGAGGCTGAGGTATACGCTTTCTCATTGTGGGGAGAATGCCGCCTGTGGAAAAGGGAATGAAACTTTCTGTGTGGAAAATGAGGGGGAGGGGGAGCTTACCTGCCCGTGCGGGGCACTGACAAAGGTGGGGGAGATTGCCATTCCACTCCATGGTTTTTTGAATCCGGCAAAACTGGAACTGAAAGTCAGCATCGGAGAAACCTCAAACCGCTATCCCGTTTGGGTATATCCGGCCACCGTGGCAAAATGCCCGGATGGTGTATATGAGGCGCGGTATTTTGACGCGAAGGCAGAGCGGGTGTTAAGGATGGGCGGAACCGTTTATCTTTCGCCGGATTCCACAGAGGAAAGCCTGCCTCATTCCGTCAAGGCGCAGTTTACGACGGATTTTTGGTCGGTCGGGACGTTTGCCGGGCAGGAGGGCGGCATGGGGCAGCTGATTGATGAAAACCATCCGATTTTTAGGAATTTTCCGACAGAATTTTACACAAACTGGCAATGGTGGGCAATGGCAAGCCAGCGGGCCGTCATCCTGCCAAAGCGCATCCCGGCCATTGTCGCGGAGCTTGACAGTTATGCCTACCTCCGGCCGATGGCACAGCTTTTTGAATGCCGGTGCGGGAACGGGAAGCTGTTTTTCTCATCCCTTAGTCTCCAGAACCTGCAGCAATACCCGGAGTGCAGGGCGCTATTGTGCAGCATTTACACCTACCTTGGCTCGGAGGATTTTGCGCCAAAATGGCGGCTTCATGAGGAGGAGGCCGCAGGCCTGACCGCAAAAGGAATGGTCACGAATTGCGGTACGCGCCCGGAGTAAGCCCCTGATGTTTTTTGAATGCGCTGCAAAAAACACTTTCGCAGGAAAAGCCCGTCTGGAAACAGATGCTTTTTGTGGAGAGGGTGGAATTTTTCAGCAGGTATTTTGCGGCGGCAATGCGCGTGTTCATAAGGTATTGGTGCGGTGTAAAGCCCGTCTCCCGGCGGAAGACGCGGATGAAGTGATAGGGGCTTAGCCCCGCGCGTTTGGCGAGTGCCTCGACCGAAAGGTCTTGTGCAAAATGCTCGCCGATGTAACCAAGCGTCTCCGCAAGGATATCCGCCTGCTGCAGGGCATCCTCATTTTGGGGCGGGTTTAAGAGGAAGATTGTCAGCAGGTCCATGATGTATTTTGAGAGCAGGGGCTCCTTCACGGGGCTCCTGTTTTTGAATGTGTGGTAGATGGCATTCAGTTTTTCAAAAGCGGGATACGGGTTTTTTAGGGTGAGCACAACGCCCGAACGCGCGGTGACGTTATCATAAAAACCCTGCGCCAGTGCGGCATCAAAATGGCACCAGAGGCATTCGCAGCCCCCGGTGGAGTAGTAGGTGTGCGGCAGGTAACAGTTCAAAAAAAGGAACTGCCCTGCATAGATTTCGCGCGTTTCCCCTAGGTATTCAAGTACCATGCAGCCGTCTTCCACGTACATGAGCAAAAAGTTGTCGAATGCCTCCCGGCTCAGGAAATATCCTGCTTCGTAAATGAAGTGGCCGCACTGCAGCGGGTAGAAAAAAAGCTGCCGGGCAGTGATGCTTGGCGTGTAGACGTAATAATCGGATTGGGGGTTGATATGTTTTTCGAACGATTTCATAATTTTATGCTCCTAT
>CAYMGZ010000296.1:0-4310 GCA_964390095.1 uncultured Lachnospiraceae bacterium
CCATATCCATGTACTTACGTTTCACTTCATTTGGGAGCGCCCCGTCCACTACAACGATTAGGTCAATATCACTCTTTTTCTCGTTAAAACATCCCATTACGGCAGAACCATGAAGATATATTCCAACTAAATTATTCCCTAAAATCTTTTGGCTTTCCGCAACGAAACATTTTGTTATTTTATCTAAAATATTCAAATATATTTTTCCCCCGTTTTAAAACTACCGTTCTGAGACCCAAATCCGTGGCCCCAGCTTTCAATTGTAGCCAGAACCATGGATTTCGGTTTTTATATACCGCAATTTTTCCTGCCGCAAGGCAGCGCTCCAACCTTATATTTCCCCTGCGACCACCGGCTCCAAAATCTGGATCATTTCATCCACATGCTCTTTCCCAATCACAAGCGGCGGCACAAACCGGATGATTTTCTCCCCCGCCGAAAATGTGATCAGGCCATGTTCCATCGCCTTCCCGATGATCCCTTTTACCGGGCGGTCAAATTCCAGCCCCTGCATCAGCCCCTTGCCCCGGCGCTCTTTTATGCAGGTATATTTTTCTGCCAACGCATCAAGTTTTTCCACAAGGTACGCCGATACCCCGCATACATTCGCCAAAATCTGCTGCTTTTCAAACAGCTCAAATACCTTGCAGATTGCTGCCGCCGCGAACGGGTTGCCGCCGTAGGTGCTGCCGTGGTCGCCAGGGACAAGCGCCGCCGCCGCTTCCTCTTTCGCCGCAAATGCACCGACCGGAACCCCGCAGCCAAGCGCCTTCGCTAACGTCACCACATCCGGCTTGATCCCGTACTGCTCGTATGCCATCATGGTCCCGGTGCGCCCCATGCCGCACTGGATTTCATCGAGGATCAGCAGGATGCCCCTCTCGTCACAGAGCGCACGGATCTTCTTTAAAAACTCTGCGTCGGCAGGATAAAGCCCACCCTCGCCCTGCACGGTTTCCATAATGATGGCACAGGTTTTCTTTGTCACCTTTGCCGCAATGTCCCCATAATCATTGTAATCCGCAAATACAATGCCGGAAAGCGTGCCGAACGGTTCGCGGTATTTTGGCGTGCCCGTCACGGAGAGCGCACCCATGCTCCTGCCGTGGAAAGAATGGTTCATCGCGATGATTTCACCGTCCGCCTTCCCGCATTTATTATAATATACCTTGCGCGCCAGCTTGATCGCACCCTCGACTGCCTCCGTGCCGCTGTTTGTCAAAAATACCCGGTCAAGCCCGGTCATCTGCGTGATTTTTTCACACGCCTTTGCCGCCGGAACGTTATAAAAATAGTTTGAGGTATGCAAAAGTTTGTCAATCTGTGCCTTTAATGCGTCATTGTATTCCTGGTTTTGATAACCGAGCGCGAACACCGCGATGCCCGCGCCAAAATCCAGATATTTTTTGCCGTCCAGATCATACAGGTAAACACCTTCGCCGCGCTCTAACACAACCGGGTAACGCCCGTAGGTGTGCATCAGCACCTGATCCGCCGCGGCAATCCATTGTTTTGAATCCATCCCAATAAGCCTCCTATTTTAAGTTCCGCATATCCCCCTCCCAGTACCCAAACATCGGCAGAGGGATTTTTTCTCCGTTCCTCCGAAAAAATCCCTCTGGGGCACTGTACGGGGGATATGCTGTTTCAAGTTCCGCATATCCCTTGCTTAATTTACAGCCGTTCCTGCTTCATTGTCATATAAAATCGATTCATCATTGATGATCGCCGTCCCAATTCCTTTGTTCGTAAAGAATTCAAGCAGTAAACAATGTTCTAGCCTTCCGTCCAAAATATGCACGCGGGAAACGCCGTTTTTTACCGCATCGATGCAGTTTTTTAGTTTCGGCAGCATCCCGCCGCCGATGAATCCATCCCCGATCAATTCATCCGCTGCCTCCAGGGTCAGCACGGAAATCAGGGAGGATTTGTCCGCCGGGTCGCGGTAAACCCCCTCAATATCCGTCAGAAACGCCAGCTTTTCCGCACCGACCGCCCTCGCTACCGCACACGCCGCATCGTCCGCGTTGATATTGTAGGCGTGGGAATCCTCCTCCCCCAGCCCGATTGGCGCAATGACCGGGATATAATCATTGGCAATCAGCGTGTCTATTAAATCAGTGTTCACATTTGTGATGTTGCCGACATAGCCGATATCCTGCCCGCTCGCTGTTTTTTTCTCCACCACCAATGTCTTGCCGTCCTTGCCACAAATCCCTGCAGCCTTCACCCCAAGCTGCTCCAACATCTGCACAAGGTTTTTGTTTACCTTGCCAAGCACCATCTCGGCGACTTCCATCGTCACCTCATCCGTTACGCGCAGCCCTTCGATAAACCGCGCCTCATGCCCCAAAAGCCCGACCCATTTTGTAATCTCCTTGCCGCCGCCATGCACGATGATCGGCTGCATGCCGACTAATTTTAACAACGCCACATCCTTGATCACGCTCATCTCCAATTTGGGGTCAAGCATCGCGCTGCCGCCGTATTTTACGACAACCTTCTTGTTGTTAAATTTCTGAATATAAGGCAGCGCCTCAATCAAAGTCTGCGCCTTTGCAATGGTCTGTTCCATTCCCTTTTCCATCATCATTCTCCCCATTCTAAATCCGGTCAGGCATCAAAACAATGCCGAACCCATTTACTTTTTTTCAAAAAACTTTTCGCCCCTTAACGTTCGGATGGCTTTTTCCGGTAAGCCTCCAAGCGCCGGTATTCTTCCATTGTAATATCCAGCACGGTCCCATGCTTATAATCAAGTATATACATTTTCCAGAAAGTAACTCTCTCTGGGCGTTGTACGGGCATATGCTGTTTTAAAGTTGCGGGTTTATGACCGGTAATCCGCGTTGATTTTTACATAATCATAGGTCAGGTCGCAGCCCCATGCGGTTGCCGATGCATCGCCCTGTTTGATATCCGCGATTGCCGTGACTTCGCTTGCGGAGAAAATCTTGGTTGCCAACTCCTCGGAATAATCCGTTGCCATGCCGTTCGCCACAAGCTGCAATTTCCCAACCTCCGATTCGATATACAATTCCACTTTTTCCGGGTCAAACTGCGCACCGGAATACCCCATCGCACAGAGCACCCTGCCCCAGTTTGCATCATTGCCGTACACCATTGCCTTTACAAGGCTGGAGCAGGCAACTGATTTTGCAAGCATCACAGCCTGCGCCTTGTTTTTTGCATGGATGACTTTCACCTCGAAAAGCTTTGTTGCACCCTCACCGTCCCCCGCCATGCGCTTTGCCAGATATTCATTTACGGTGTGCAGTGCCTTTTTAAATTCCTCGTAATCCGCATTTTTTTCGGTGATTTCCGGATTTTTTGCGAGGCCGTTTGCAAGGAGCAGCACCGTATCATTCGTTGAGGTGTCGCCGTCCACCGAAATCATGTTGTAAGTATCTTTAATATCCTCGGACAACGCCTCCTGCAAAAGGGCTTTATCAATCGCAAGGTCGGTGGTCAGAAAAGCGAGCATTGTGCACATGTTCGGGTGGATCATCCCGGAACCTTTTGTCATACCGCCGAGCGTTACCTTTTTGCCGCCGGCCATAAATGTCACCGCGATTTCCTTGTTCACGGTATCCGTTGTCATGATTGCCTTGGAGGCTGCCGTGCCCGCTTCAGGGCTTTCGGAAAGCTGTGGTGCCATTGCCTCCACCCCCGCAACAATGCGCTCAATCGGGAGCTGTTTCCCGATCACCCCGGTTGATGCCACAAAAACTGCGTCTTCCGGGATGCCAAGGCATTCCCCTGCCGCTTTTGCTGTCTTTTTGCAATAGGACAGCCCTTCTTGGCCGGTGCAGGCATTCGCAATGCCCGCGTTGACGACAACCGCCTGCGCAAACGGCGATTTTTCCACGATATCCCTGTCCCAGAGGACGGGCGCGGCTTTCACAAGATTGCTTGTAAAAGTTCCCGCACATTGACACGGCACTTTGCTGTAGACCATCGCCATGTCCACACGGTCCTGATATTTGATGCCTGCGGCAGTACACGCCGCCAAAAAGCCCTGCGCGGCTGTCACGCCGCCCGTGATGATTTCCATTTTTATTTCCGCCTTTCTTATTTTAAATTCCGCTGGCTTTAGCATGACATCATACCTGCCATACCCATTTTCCCTGTTTGAAGTAATCAAAGAATGATCCCTCCCCTCAACCACCACCCCTGACACAAGCCATGATAAAATCTCTATGGCTCTGTCCTTTTCGAAGGTTTAAAACCACCGGCAAATCATTGATTGGAACATTTACTGATTAAATTTTGTAATGTTAGCTTCGTTCAGTGTAAAATCATAATAATTC
>CAYMGZ010000297.1:0-4307 GCA_964390095.1 uncultured Lachnospiraceae bacterium
TTTAAACTCATGTGCCTGATATGCCAACACAGGAATCAGGCCGTGTTTTAGGCAATCTGCAATCTGCTCATCCAATATTTCAAACAGCGTTTCACTGACAGGATCTTTTACACGGATGCGCACATGGCTAACCCCCGCTTCCTGAAAAGCGACCACCATTTGCTCGCTGTAAAGCTTTGTTTGTTTTCGGAATTCCGCCCATGTTACATCGAGACCTTTCCCAAGCAAAGATTGATAATCCCATGGGGAAATGGCTTTTGTTCCGTCAAACTTTTCACTTCCTGACGGATTTTGGATCGCATCCGTTTCCTTTTGCCCTTCCTCCCCGCCTTTTCGCGCCGCATTTTCTTCTTTTCCTTCCTGCGCATCCGCGTCCTCCCCGCCTTCATACTGCAACCGCTTTTCACATCTGCGCGGTTGGCTGGCAAAAACAAAAAACGGCTCATTCATGAAAAATATAAATGCGATAATGACCGCAAATACTTTTAATTTTTTCATCTCTTATCCTCCATCCATTTTTCTTTATTCCTCCGTCTTCTCAACCCCCCTTCACAAACTGCTCCAAATCCTGTCCTTTCGCACGGTATACCTCCACCAATTTCCCGTCCATCCGGTCTTTCAGCGTCAATTCCTTCCGTTTCAAACTCCGCCATATACATCCGCCAAATCCCCCAAAAGTTCACAGCCGGAAAATGCCCCGTTCCCAATCTCTTCCACGCTCTCCGGAATGATTTCACCGTTAGTGCCGACCGATAGTCCGTTTTGCCAAAATAAACTATAGTTTAAACCGTTTTATTTCCTCCACCGCCCCTTTTATTGGCAATTTTTTACAAATGAACTAAAAATCGAAATAATCCATTTCTAATTACAATCACCAATCTTTAATCCTCTCCAACAACATTTCTCTCATCATATCCGAATTACATTCATTGATCAAGCACTTATATTTTTCTCTCCCTTCCTGGGTTTCCGATAAAGAATCGCAATCCAAACAGCTTTCGATACAATGCAGCAATGACCACTCAATTCCTGCCATCCGATCCGTCGGGCAGCATTTTATCAGAATTTCCGCTTCTTCCCATGTAACGGGCATATGGATGGAGACCACCGCATTTTCATATTCATCCCATAAGTCAAGAGTCTCTTCCGGAGGAAAAACATCACTGTCGGTAAATCCTTCCGGCGGCACGCCAATTTCCTTAATTTTTAAAACTGCTTCCTGCATTATTTTTTCCTCCATAAATTTCTTTTCCAAAAATCTTATTATATAAGATTACCCAATCAACTTCATGTTTCTTAAATATTTTATACATCCTGTTTTTCTTGCGCGATCTTGTTTTTCCTCATAATGAATCCGGCAAAAATCAAGATCAGGGATATCAGTTCCAATGGGATCATAACCATATAAGGAGCACTAACAACCAAAAAATCAATTGTGGTAGTAACCATACCCAAAATAATTCCCACCCAAAGAATATAACGCCACTTCTCCATCTTCCATCATCTCCAATTTTAAAATTTAAGTATATTTCTTTCATTTACTTTCTTTTTTCCCCTATTTTCGTGCACAAATACTTTCTCCACCGCACACACACTGGATGCCGTCAAATTTTCCCCACCGCCCGTCTTCTTTTTATTTCTTCGTCTTCTCAAATTCCTTCACAAACTGCTCCAAATCCTGCCCCTTTAACGCGCGCTCCAAAAGCTGCGGCAGCATCTGCGGGCTGCAGGCAAAGCACGGGATTTTCAAACCCGCGACCCTCTGCGCCATCTGCGAATCATAGTACGGCCGGCCGCTCTCCGCAAGGGCGAGCAGGCACACCACGGTAACGCCTGCCTCCTTTAAATCCCCGAGACGGCGCAGCAGCGCGGCACGGTTCCCGCCCTCCTCAAGGTCGGTGATCAGGAAAAACAATGTCTTTTTCGGATTCTCAATAAATTTCTCACAGTATGCCACCGACTGGTCAATGTTCGTTCCACCGCCAAGCTGGAAGCCAAACAGCAAATCAACCGGGTCATCGCTTTTTTCCGTCAGGTCAACAATATTCGTATCAAACGCCACAATCCGCGTTGAAATGCTTGACATGCTGGCAAGGATACAACTGATAATCGACGAATAAATAACGGACTCGCCCATCGAACCGCTCTGGTCAATATCAAGGATCACATTCCATTTATTCGCGGCGGTCGTGCTCGTGCGGTCAAAGAAATAAAAATGCTCCGGCACGATCGTTTTCAAATCCTGGTTGTAATGTTTCAAATTCCGGGAAATTGTCGTCTTATAATCGAGCGCTGCCGCCGATGGGATCGGGGAATGCTTGCGCTTGTTGACGGCAGCCGTCACGGCACGGCGGATATCCTGCTCCAGCAGGCGGTTAATTTCCTCCACGATTTTCTTGATGAACGCGCGCACGCTTTCCTTGGAACGCTTCGGGATCTGATCCTTTAGCATCAAAATCGTGGACGCAAGGTTGACATCCGGCTCCAGATTTTCCAGAAGTTCCGGCTCAAAGATTAACTGTTTTAAACCACAGCGCGTCATTGCATCCCCCTGTATGATCTTGACCAGCTCCGGGTCAAACAGGCTTCTCACATCGCCAAGCCATTTCGTGATCTGCGGGCTGGACGGTCCCTTCCCGCCCCCGCCTCCCGCGCTGCCAGGACCAAAGCTGCCTGGCGAATTCAAATTGTAGATCGCGGCAAGCGCCTGGTCCATCATGTCCATATCCCCGCCAAGCCCCGAAGCGCCCATCTTCCCAAAACGTTCCTGGCTGTCCTGCCCTAAAATCAGCCGCCATCTTGTCATCGACTGCTCCATATCCTTTTTTGTTTCCGTGCCCATCCGTAAATCCCCCTTAAACTTAAAATGCAAAATATTTACGCCATACAGATACTTTTCCCTTTTTCGCAAATCTGTTTTATTTTTCCGTCTTTAATAAGGTAGGCCGCCCCGAATAAAGTGACCGCTTTGTCCTCAACCATAAAATAACTCCCATCTTCCAAAGCATAAAATTCCCTGCCATAACTATCCGGATATGTAATATCCTCAAATAAGCGCTGCCCATCTAAAATATCATCTTTTATGTCCTGATAATGCGGCAGGATCATGAATTTTGTAATTCCCAGTCCGGATAAAAACCTCTCATACCCCTTATCAATACTTTCCCCCTCCAATTCAGGCTGTGCATACACAACCTCTGCGCTGTTCATTGTTCCGGCACTAATGCCGATGAGGATTCCATCAAAATATTTCATATGTTCTTTTAGATGGATTCTTTCAAAAAATTTATTTTGCGTTGGAACATGTCCGCCGGCAAGTATCAGTACATCATAATCGGTAATTTCATCCACAAGGTTTTTGCTTCGGTTATCGCACATATGCATTTGGCTGATTGATAATCCGCTAATTGGGAACGATACGGCAAAAATTTTCATAATGCTGTCATTTTTTTCTATATTATCTGCATCCGCACTTATAATCAAAACGTTTGCATTGTCTTTCCAGTGTTTTTGTAAACGATCTAACAATCCATTCTCTGTACTTAACTGCGCGGGTATTCTTCTTCCATCCTTTTTGTATGAACCGCCTATATAGCTCGTTAAATATGCAATCATTATTTTACCCTTCCCTGACCGGATCATCTTCCATCATTTTCTTCCAGATATGCTGCATATTCTTCTTCCTCATCCTGCAAAAATTCAACAAGATCCTGATATACGCATTCGATTTCTTCATCCACCTCATGATCCCACGATGTGATCCAAAGCCCTTCCCCGTCCGCATGGTAACTGCAAAGCCAAAACGAAAAATACCGGTCTGCCCCAAAACAAAACCATTGTCCGCTACAAAACGGCTCTTCCGTATCCGACCGTTTTTTTGCGATTTCCGCGGGATCGATCCGTCCAAATGGAAATTCCACACTTTCGTAAACCGAATAAAATTCTTTCAATGGCGCAGGAAAACCGTCAAGTTCCTTATGGTCGTCCGCATTGGTTTTCACAACGACCCCCTCGCCGTATTTTCGTTTCATTTTCCCCAGAAATTTTTCAAGCCCATCCATAAAATCCCTTCTTTCACCAACTCTACCCATTCACCCAAAATTTCATCCCGCCTCCACTTGTTTGAAACCACCAATCCTCCCCGACAGAAAATCCACAGTTTCCTCCACGGGTTTCGTTCCGTCCACCCGGATCACCGGGCAGGCAACCGTTTGCAGCCATTTTTCAACCGTATCCTCCGCCCGCTCTTCTACAAAGCGAAAAAAATTATCCTCCCGCTCTTTTAAATCCCCGCCCGGAAATATCCG
>CAYMGZ010000298.1:0-4304 GCA_964390095.1 uncultured Lachnospiraceae bacterium
AGATAGGTTTATGAGTGTATGATAACAAACAAATCAAAAACGCAGGAAATTTCTGCGAAACAAAAAAGAGGGGGATATGACCATGAGTAATTACAAATTTGAGACACTCCAGCTCCATGTTGGACAAGAACAGCCCGACCCTGCCACCGATGCGAGGGCGGTGCCAATTTACCAGACAACTTCCTATGTATTCCAAAATTCCGCCCACGCGGCGGCGCGCTTCGGGCTTGCGGATGCAGGCAATATTTACGGCCGCTTAACCAACTCCACGCAGGAGGTTTTTGAAAAGAGGATTGCCGCGCTCGAAGGCGGCAGTGCGGCGCTCGCCTTGGCTTCCGGCGCAGCGGCGGTTACATATACGATCGAGGCACTCGCTGCGGATGGCGGGCATATTGTCTCCCAAAAAACCATTTACGGGGGCAGCTACAACCTTTTCGCCCACACCTTCCCGCATTACGGCATCACCACCACCTTTGTGGACGCGCATATGCTGACGGAAGTGGAAAATGCCATCCAAGACAACACGCGTGCCATTTACCTTGAAACGCTTGGAAACCCGAACAGCGATATCCCGGATATCGACGCGGTCGCGGCAATTGCGCACCGGCACGGGCTTCCGCTTGTGATCGATAATACTTTTGGTACACCTTATCTGATTCGCCCGATTGAGCATGGCGCAGACATCGTGGTACACTCCGCGACAAAGTTCATCGGCGGGCATGGCACCACACTCGGCGGCATTATTGTAGATTCCGGGAAATTTGACTGGAAAGCAAGCGGAAAATACCCGGCGATTGCCGACCCGAACCCAAGCTACCACGGCGTATCCTTCGCCGATGCCGCAGGTCCTGCTGCCTTTGTCACCTACATCCGCGCGATTTTGCTGCGCGACATGGGTGCCACGATTTCCCCGTTCAATGCCTTTTTGCTGCTGCAGGGCGTAGAAACCCTCTCCCTGCGCTTAGACCGCCATGCGGAAAATACAAAAAAAGTTGTGGAATTTTTGGCAAACCATCCGCTCGTTGTGCACGTCAACCATCCTTCCCTGCCGGAACACCCGGATCACGCCCTGTACGAAAAATATTTCCCGAACGGAGGTGCTTCGATCTTTACTTTCGACATCAAAGGCGGGCAGGCGGAAGCGCACCGGTTCATCGACAATCTGGAAATTTTTTCCTTGCTCGCAAATGTTGCGGATTCCAAGAGCCTTGTAATCCACCCGGCCACCACCACGCATTCCCAATTGACCGAAAAAGAGCTTGCGGAGCAGGACATCCACCAAAACACCATCCGGCTGTCAATCGGGACGGAGCACATCGATGATATTCTTGCGGATTTAGAGAAAGGATTTGCCGCAGTCGGAAATCCGTAAGCAGGCACTAACCCTGCACAACGGATTCCACCAACTTTATCTGCGCGGAAACCTCAGCCCCAAACACTTCCTCATATACTGCATGATACTCCGAAAACCCCACCTCACAGCCAAACGTCAGCACTTCCATCTCAACACCCATCACCATCACCGAATAATCCAGCGCGCGCATCCCGCACCGCTCATAAAAAGCCTTGCGGGAACGCCGCTGTTCCGGATTATCCGCTTCCACCTTCGTACTCTCAATTTCCAGCACCAGCCGTTTCTTCCCATACCGCTTCCGCAATTCTCCCATGACCTGCGCACCAAGACCATGCCCACGGTATGCAGGGGCAACCGCAAAATAATCCAAAAGCACCACATCGCCGTATTGGGCAAGGATGACTTCCCCACACACGCATATCCCGTTTTCCTCCGATTCCTCCCCATCCCCTGACTGCCGTATCATCAGGATTTCCACATTCCCCTCCGCCTGCGCATCCACCAGCATGGAAAACGGCTTCCGCTCCACCGCAGGAAATGCTTCCATGTAGATTTCTTCCACCAACGCCAAATAACTTGCCGTATCCGCTTTTACAAAATCAATCCCCACCTCCATGCACCCCTTCCCGTTTTTTCTTTTATCCACATGCCCTTTTCTCCTACACCATTCTCCCAAGCATGCACTCGCACGAAGCTGTAGATGCCGCAGAGCGGCCGTGCCCGGCGCAGCCTGCGATAATGAATCGCCAACTATATTCATCATAAAATGCCGTCATCCGTCCCGGTACCTTTGCAGCACATACAGCGCCCGCTCCACATCCTCCTTTGTCGGGTTTACGACCTCCGCCCGGTTGCACAGCCCACAGATCCGCCGCTCCTCTCCCCCAAACAAAATCCTGCGGTTATTCGGGCATTTGCACGGCCTCTCCGGGAACTGCGCCTGAAACCACGCAAAAAGTTCGCGGTTCTCCTCATGCAAAACCTCCGCAAACTTTGTAATATTCATAAAATTATTAAAATGGATACAGAGCATGAACGATTCATTGTCAGCATAAAACCCGCAGATATTACTCCCTTTGTGTGCATAGGAGACTTTCCAGCAAAAATCCGACACAATCCCGCGTAACGGTTTCACCTGCACCTTGACCTTCCTGCCCGCAAGCGCCCCCTCAAGGCGCTTCACCACCGCAGCATACTCCTCCGGCAGGGTCTTGCAGATATCTTCCACCCCCGGAACTGGCGAATATGCATTTTTATAATCCATACGCAAAAAATTCATCCACCGGTATTTGCTCTCCGGAACCTTGCACAAATACCAGATTCCCTCCATCATGCGTGGTTTTTCGGCATGGGCAACCCACACCATCCCATCCTCTTTTTGTACGCGCACACCAACGCCTTCCAATACCGCCAGCCTCTGCGCGTGGTATTTTGACTCATGGAGGCGGCCTAACTTGCGCAAAATCCCCTTGTAAGCCTCCTCCGGAACCACCAGTGCGCCCGACTTGTCCACATACTCCGCCTCAAGCCCAAGGTTATAAAAATACATCGCATAAAATTGGATCGCCTGCTGGAAAACATTGCGCAATGTGCTCTCCCTCGAATCCTTCGCGTGCTCCCTCTCCTTTTTTGGCGCATCCTCCCGCGCCGCCGCCTTTTTGACATATTCCTCATAAGGTGCCGGAAACACAAACCATTTCTCCGGCTCCTGATACATTCCTTCATAAACCGAACGCATAAAATAATAAAACTGCTCCTGTCCCTCCTTGTCCTTCCCATCCGATGCCTCAAACGGCGCAAGCATGGCAAGGCAATGCCGGACGGAGCGCTGCGCGGATGTTTCCATAGGATAAACTCCCTTCTTCCCATGCTCCATTTTTCTCTCTTTGCCCCAAACCTCCCACCCATCTCATACCCAGTATAGCCTACCGCATCAGCGCCCGTCAAGGACTAATTTTACCAATTTCATGCCCACAAAAACTATCTCTTAAAAACATACCAGCTTGGTTCCTTCCCGCCAAAACTGTAATCCCCGCTTTTCCACTGGATGAAAAGATATTTCTCCCCGCCATATTCGCGGACCACATAGCGGCTTGCGGTTGACCTTGGGTTGCAGATGACATATCCCCTCACCCAACGCCAAACCTCCGGCGCATCGGCTGATACGCTGCCATCTTTTGCATCCCGGAAGCTATTGATCATCACACCATCCGGGAGGAACTTAGCCTCCCTCCAAAAAAGCCCTTCATACGGAATCAGAACACAAGGATTTTGCAGGTCAAAATCATCCACCCCTTTCACAAAATCGCACACCTTCCATTTCCCAAGTACAAAAAAATCATCCGCCGGAAGCTCCGGGAGTTCATCTTCGACCCGGATTTCCCGCTTGCTGTATGCCCTCGAATCCACTTTTCGGAAAACCCATATCTCCGGCTTTCCGCCACGGAAATATTCGCAGTCTTTCCATTCGACGAACATGTAAGTCCTGTTCCCAATTTTTTCAATCGTATAATGATTTCTGCTCTTCTTATGCGGATAACCAAAATTCGCCAAAAGCAGCCCTTTTGTCCAGCCAAAGCACCAGTACCTCTCCCCGCCCGGAAGGAAATACAGTTCCTTTACAAATTCTTTTATGATTGCTGATTTTGGTTTTTCCGGGGAAAACATTTCCCGGTCCGGCAGAATATCCAGTATTTCCCAACGCCCGATGGCTTCCTCGTCGTTTACAAAAGGCACGTTAAAATCCTCATTATATTTTAAATTAAAATCACCCAGCTTTACAACCGGAAGCTTGATTTCCACCGTGCCATCGGGATACATGATTTTATAGGTCGGCCCGACAATCTGATAATCATGGTTAAGGACATATTTCCCCAGTGCCCCCACTGCGTTCCCGTATTGCCCATCGGTGCATATAAGATTTGCCGTATCACACGGAAATTTTATGGTT
>CAYMGZ010000299.1:0-4302 GCA_964390095.1 uncultured Lachnospiraceae bacterium
ATAATACCCTCGATTCAAAGCCCCATGCTCAGGTAGCATTGTGTAATTATGGATATACCATATTTTCATTTATTTTCTTTCTCCTTCTTATGCAGCTCACCCGTGCTGCCCTCAACAACATTCTTATCTCCTCCAAATACTCCGAGTGAGCCAAAAAAACATTTTATATCCATCTTGAATCCCCTCCTGTTGTTTAATGCAGATGCATATTCTCCATCCAACTTAGCCTTCACAGGTATCTCCAACTCATCTCGTCCATTGATCTGTGCCCAACCAGTAAGACCTGGTTTAATATCGTTAGCATTCCATTTATCCCGCTCTGCCGTCAGCAGATCTTGA
Source organism: uncultured Lachnospiraceae bacterium (assembly GCA_964390095.1). Taxonomy (GTDB): domain Bacteria; phylum Bacillota; class Clostridia; order Lachnospirales; family Lachnospiraceae; genus RGIG4057. The sequence continues at coordinate 340 of CAYMGZ010000299.1, forward strand.
TTCCAGAGTCCAGGACGAGGACCAATCACAGACATATTTCCTATAAATATGTCCCATATCTGGGGAAGTTCATCAAGAGAATGACTTCTCATGAATCGGCCGCTTCTTGTTATGTACTGCTGAGGGTTCTCTAACATATGAGTCGGTTTATCATGGGGCGTGGATATTTTCATGCTACGGAATTTGTGGAGCTTAAAGTACTGTTTGTCTTGGCCTATACGCTTCTGTGTGAAGAATATGGGACCTGGATCGTCAATAAAAAGCCAGAGTGACAGGACAAGGAATACAGGTGAAAGAATCACGAGGCCGCAGAAGGATAGGAGCACATCTAAACATCTTTTTACTACCTTTTCATACACGCCAGCGTGATGATCCGTAGTTCCAATCGCCTCTAAATGTCCTCTGACACCATCAGCATTAGCAAATTCATCTATGTTCTCTATAAACTTTACTTTCTTCCCTTGCATCGGATTCCATTGATCCGGCTCTCCTTTATAAATACTCCCTGGCTTTTTAATAATAGCTAACAATCCCATAACCACAATGACGGCTAATAAAATCCATACAATAGTCATCCCACTTCCCCTTACCCCACATAAAAATTTATTTTCGTTTTGCAGGGTTATAAACATTTGCTTTCCGTTGTACTTATTGCCACAATTTCTACCGAAAGAAGGGTGCGTACACACTACCACTTAAAATTTCGATTACATATTTGATTCTTCACCATCCCTGTTTTTCCTGATTACTCTTGTTTCTAGAGATTATACTACATGAAAAAGGGCAGGCTTCGCCACTCCATCAAATATGTGTTTTTATCAATCACATATCCAACAGATTATTTTTTTGAGTGTGTCCAAGAAAATATCCTTTTCCCTATCTCTTACCTTTCCATATTTCTCACACACTCTCCACTATGGCTGATACTCAATCCGAATACGACAATGCGATAATTCTTTATTCGTATCATTTTTTCCTCTTTCTTTTTTGTTTCACCTGCTTCTTCATCTTTTTTCTTTTTATAGATTATTGTTATATTTTGCTGCTTTTAGAGAGGTTATGGCTCGTCTTCCCTGTCCAGCATTCCACACCATCCCAATCCCATCCAGTCTTTTGATCTGCTCTGTAGTAAGCCCCTTTTTTGCAATCCCACGGTATGCGCAACGCTGGTTGGATATCCATTTTCCCAGCCGATATCCATCCGCACAGAGGTAGGCATTTGGCACTTCCAGATTCCCTTGCTCGGAAAAATATTCTTCTGCATGGGCAAATCCAATTTCCCATGCATCTGGGGATTCCCACACCATGCCGATTCCATCCAGCATCCCAACTTGCCAACCAGCCAGTCTTCCCTCTCTCCGGTTTGTGCGTTGGTGTGAAAGCCAGACCCTGAGATTTTTCCCATGATCCGCAGTATAACGTTTTGGGATGATAAGATTCCCGTTTTGGCGATAAAATTTTTCTGCCTCCCCGTACTGTTCACGCCAAGAAAGTTCCGCCTGTGACACACCCGGAACCAGCCCAATCGAGGAAAGTTTCTCCTTTTGTTCCTGCGTCAGCAACCTGCGGGGTTCCCGCACGTCCTGCACCTTGTGAACCGTTTCCGGAATCCCTTCTGCCCTGTTGCATGGTATTCCCCCTGCCCTACGGACATTCTGTTCCCCTTCTACCCTGCTGCCATCCTCGGCATCCTCGCCATTCCCATCATTCCCAGTTCCCAACTCCGCCTCCCACCGCGCCTTCTGCTCCCGCAGCCAGCGGTCAAGCCAAACCCCATCCACCACATAATCCGCCGCCATCCGCAAATTCCCATGTTCCTTATAATATTCTTTCGCAAGCGCAAACCGCCGCTCCCACGGGTCATCCTTCTCCCAGACCATGCCGATCCGGGTAAGCCGCCGCACCCGCTCCAAATTGACGCTCCGGTTTTCCCGCATGGAAAGCTTTTTATTCATTCCTAAAGCCCCGGTAACTGCAGCATCCCCCTGCCCCACATCCGCAATCTTCTGGTACAATTCCCGCTGCCTGCGCACCCACCGCCCAAGCCTGCATCCATCCTCCGTCACATAATCCGCCGGGACTTCCAAATCCCCATGCCCCTTAAAATACTTCTCTGCCTCAGCAAAATTGTGCTCCCATGACGCTTCCTGCGTTCCCTGCCAGCACATCCCGATTGCGGTAAGTTTACGAATTTGCTCCCCACTTAAGTTCCCCGCCACTTTCCCCAAGTAAACCTTCCTCTGTGTGGCAACCCACGCCCCAAGGGAATAGCCGTCCGCCGTGGTGTATTTCGCCGGAATTGCGAGATTTCCATGCTCCGCATAATACTCCTTCGCCATCGCATACATCGCATCCCACGATGCAGAAAGCGTCTCGTTTAACTGTGCAAAGAGCCTGCGGCAGTCACCAAGTTCATCGATGACGCGGAAATGTTCCTGTACGATTTGGTCCTCCCTGCCGTTCGCACGGCAAAACAGGACGGCTGAGCGCAATTCTTCTTCTACTGCGCCAATACTGCAAAGGTTCTCTATGTTCATGACAATATCAAAAATCACAGGGGTTTTCTTCCCACCCGCCGCAAGCGCCCGCCCAATCTGCTGCTTGTAAATGGTTGGCGAGACGGTTGGCCGCAATAAAATCACCCCGTCAAGCCCGTCCACATGGATGCCCTCATTGAGCATGTCAATGCAGTACAAAAGCTTTAAATGCCCGCTGGTATCCGCCTTGAATACCGCGAATTCCGATGAAGTTTCCGGGTCATCCGCGTAAGCGGTATATATGTGCGGCGCAGGGTCAACCTTCGCAAACCATTCCGGGGCAAGTTCGCGCATCTTACACAGATGCCCGTAGTTCGCGCAGAATACAATGTACTTGCCGGGATGCCTGCATTCTTGCCCATCTCGCGCCAAATGACCCTCACCCACCATATGCCTTTCAAAAACCTCCGCAAGCCCGTCTGCTTTCTCAAGTGCCCGGCGCAGCGCTTCCAGTTCCTTCTCCGCCTGCTCCCTCACGGCCTTGTTCCGCGCCTGGCGCACACGCATCTGATACCGTTTTAATTCTTTTTGGTAGGAATAAACCGAAAGCACATATTTCGGCGCAGGTAAGATCCCCTGCACCACGGCCGCGCCCAATGTCAGTTCGGAGGCAACATTCCCGCCGAACAGCTCCCACGCCATGTCACGCTGGTTGTCAAGATAGCGGATATTCGTTGCGGAAAGCCCCAGCACTTTTGCTTCCGGGTACATTTCCCGCAGCCGCTTTACACCGCCGCCCCACTGTGCCGCGCCGCAGCGGTGGAACTCATCGAGGACGATGTAATCCGGCTGGATTTTCCAAAGACCTTCCTCCCCCATCCGCATCAGCCGCGCATACGTGATGAATTCTATATTTTTTAATTTCCTGCCCCCTGCCGCCCCCCATTTTTCCAACTGTGTTTTGAAAATATATTCGGACGGCGAAAGCCAACATACTTTCCTGTCTGCACGGTCCGCGCAAAGCTGGAACGCAAGGAAGGATTTCCCTGTTCCCGTCGGGTGGATGATGGCCGCCCTGCCGGTTCCTTCTAACATGGAAACCGCTGCTTCATATGCTTTTTGGTTGTGGTCAAACAATATGCCCATGGGCAGCTCCTTTCCTGCTTCCTTGCAATGTGTTCCAAACATGGTTGGGAGTTTTCATCCGGATGCCAAACGATGCCTATTCTTTTATATATGCAACTCCTGATTTGGAATCGGCAAATCGATATCCGGCACAACTTTCCCCTGGTCAACCTTCCCCTCTCCTGGTTCCACACGGTCAAATCTCTGTTTTTCCTAAATATTAGGGATTTTCCCTCTCAATCCGGCAGACCTGATATTTTCATGAAAAACCGAAGGGGTGTAATGAAGTATCGTACTTAATTACACCCCTTATATCTTTTGTCGCGAATGTCAGGAATGACTCGGTAAAATATCAGCAAGG
>CAYMGZ010000300.1:0-4277 GCA_964390095.1 uncultured Lachnospiraceae bacterium
AGGATGATGGTCGTTCCATATTCTTTCTGGAATTTTTTCAGCAAATCTAAAATTTTTGCCTGTATTGTCACGTCAAGCGCCGTTGTCGGCTCGTCCGCAATCAGAAGCCTTGGGCGCAGGATCATCGCCATCGCGATCATGACACGCTGGCGCATCCCACCGGAAAGCTGGTGCGGGTACTTGTCATACAGTGCCTGCGGGTCGTTAAGCCCCACTTCCAAAAGCATGGAAAGCACCTTTTCCTTCCGCTCCTCCTTGGGATATTGCCGGTGCAGGACCAGCATCTCTTCCACCTGCCTGCCGATGGTCATGACAGGGTTCAGGGAAGTCATCGGCTCCTGGAAAATCATGGAAATTTCATCGCCGCGCACACTTTCCAGTTCTTTTTTTGTCATGGTATTTAAAATGGCATCCCGGTCGCCGTACCGGAAGTGGATGCTGCCAGAAAGCACTTTTCCGCCGCCGGAGAGCAGCCCCACGGATGCCAGCATGCTTACGCTCTTGCCGGAACCGGATTCCCCGACAATGCCGAGCGCTTCCCCCTGGTCAACATAGAAGGAAACCCCCCGCGTGACAGGATCCATTTTCCCTCCCTTTTTCGGAAACCCGACTGACACATTACATAGCTCCAATAAATGTTTCCCGTCTCCCATATCGTAGCCCTCCCATTTATAGTTCCGTTCCGTATGCGCCCTTCCTTTAGTTCCGCTTGATGTTTTCACTGATCATGCTAAAGCCGAGGACGGTGAAAACGATCATTAAGCCCGGTGCCAAAGCGGACCAGGGAGCACTTAAGAGATAGGTCTGTGCCTCGGAGAGCATACGCCCAAGGCTTGCGTCCGGGGGCTGCACGCCGAGCGAAAGGTAGCTCATCCCCGCCTCGGCAAGGATCGCGTTATTTAGCCCGATTGTTACCGTGGAAAGCAGGATCGGCCTTGTATTTGGCAGGATGTGCACAAACATGATGCGCAGGTCACCCGCCCCTAAAAGCTTTGCGTTACGCACATAATCCAATTCCTTCTGCACAATAAATTCACTGCGCACGACACGCGCAAAACTTGGGATAAAAATGATGCCGAGCACAAGGATGATATTATATTTCCCCGTGCCGACCAAACTGACAAACACAAGCGCCAGAAGGATGCTTGGGAACGAAGTCAACGTATCATTCAGGCGCATCAGCAATTCATCGATGATACCACCATAATAACCGGTAAATGCCCCGATGAATGTGCCCGCCACCAACCCGATTGCCACCGTTACGATGCTGATCAAAAAGGTTGTGCCCGCCCCATCCATCACACGGCTTAAAATATCCCTTCCCATATAATCCGTCCCAAACGGGTGCGCAAGGCTTGGGGGCTTGCTTTTTAATGCCGCACTCATTGCCGTTGGCTCATAAGGTGTATAGAATAACCCGACCACGACAAAAAGGAGCACAACCGACACAAGCACAATGCCGATGACCATGCTCTGGTTCCTTGTATTTGATTGTTCCTGCCCACGCTTTTGCTTTTTTCGGCTTCCCATATCGTTCCCCTGTTTTATCCGGCACATGCCGTTATTCGATCCTCACCCGGGGATCTGCTTTCTGGTACAGCAAGTCCACAATAAAATTCACAATCAGCACAACGGATGCAATATAAACAACACCAGCCTCCACAACGGGGTAATCACGGCTTGCGATCGCGGTGATCAAAAGCCTTCCGATCCCCGGCAGGTTAAACACCTTTTCCACCACGATACTGCCCGCCAGCACATCCGCAATCACCATCCCCATAAATGTAATAACCGGGATCAGTGCGTTTTTCAGCACATGCCGCCAGAGGATGGCGCGTTCCCCGTTCCCCTTGCTGCGCGCCGTGCGCACATAATCAAGTTTTAATTCGCGCAGGACGGAAGTCTTTAAAAATTTTACGGTCATCGCAATTTTGGGAACCGCGATCGCGACCGCCGGGAAAATCATGTAGTGGAAAAATTTGCCAAAATCTTCTTCCATCGGCACATAGGCACCCGGCACAAACCATTTTAATACCAACCCAAACAGCAATGTGATGATGATACCAAGGAAAAATGCCGGCACTGCCATCAAAGTCTGCGTGACCATTGTGATGATCCGGTCAGCCAGGCCGTTTTCCTTCCGGCTGCATAAAAGCCCCAGCGGGATGGAGAGGCAGACGATCATCAGGATGGAGAGCACGGCAAGCCATACCGTGACGGAAAGCCTCGATGCAAGAAGTTCCCCGACCGGCTTGCCATATTGGTACGAATTCCCGAAATCCCCCCGCACCGCACCGCCGAGGAAGGAAAAAAAACGTTCCGGCAGGCTTTTATTTAGCCCGAGGGACTCGCGCAGTGCCTCGATGGCCTCCGGTGTCGCATCCACACCAAGGCGCGAGACTGCACTGTCCCCCGGGATTACCTGAAAGGCAATAAAGGTCAGCAGCATGATCAGAAACAATACCATAATGAGAGAAACAATTTTTTTCACATAATACCGCATAACCCTTACTCCTATTATAGTTCCGCATAAACCCCTACCGGTACCAATCATCGTGGAAGGGCTTTTCCGTCCGCACGGCTCCCGGAAAATCCCTTCCGGCACCGTCCGGGGTTTATGCTGTTATAGTTCCGCATAAACCCCTACCGGCACCAAGACCACGTGAAGGGCTTTCCCGTCCGCACGGCTCCCGGAAAATCCCTTCCGGCACCGTCCGGGGTTTATGCTGTTATAGTTCCGCATAAACCCCTACATCATTTTACATAATACACCTTCGACATGTCCTGCACATACAGCGGGTAGAAGGTGTAACCGGAAAGTTTTTTGTTGACCGCGACATAGGATGCCGGGTCCTGGATGTACACCGATGCCGCGTCCTTCGCCAAAATCTCCTGCAGCTGCTTATAATATTTCACTTTCGCCGCGTCATCCGTCTCCGCGATGGCAAGCGCAAAAATCTCATCGAATTCCTCGTTCACATAACTTAGGAAATTGCTGCTCGCCGTGGAGCGGTAACGCTTTAGGACATCGCTCGGCGCAAGGTTCGCGTCAAGGCCGACGATTGTTGTCTGGTATTTCCTGCCGCGGTACGTGTCCTCCAGCCACGAGGACCATTCCACCAGCTCTATCTTCGCCGTGATCCCCACCTGCTTTAGCTGCTCCACGATGACCTGCGCCGTGTCCACGTGGAACTGGTAATTGCTCGGCACCGTGATCGTCATCTCAAAGCCATCCGGATATCCGGCATCTGCCAAAAGTTCCTTCGCCTTCCCGACATTGTAAGGGTAGGTATCCACCACGTCCGCATTGAAATATTTTGCAAAACCGGCAAACATGTTGGAACCGATTAACGTACCCTTGCCGCCCGCCACCATATCAAGGATTTCCTGACGGTTAACGGCATAACACATCGCCTGGCGCACACGGATATCGTCAAACGGCTTTTCGGCATTGTTTAAAAAGAGCGCCTGCACAAGGTTCGCCGTGCCGTTCTCTATGTTGTAATTCTCCGTCAGCTGGCTTGCCTGCTCGCTTGTCAGGTACGGGAAAATGTCGATCCCACCCGCAAGCAGTTCCATGAATGCCGTGTTCGTATCCGCGGAAATTTTGAACGTCACCTTGTCAAGGTACGGTGCCGTGCCATAATAGTCCGGATTTTTCTCCATGACAAAACTGGAAAGCGGCGTGTACGACACAAACTTAAACGGCCCCGTGCCGACCGGCGCATCCGCCTGCTTATCATAATCCTTCGGGATGATGGCGCTCGTAAGATAGCCGAGCAGTTCCGTGTTCGCCGTGGACAGGCTTATGGTAATGATATCCTTGCCGGACGCATCCTTTCCTGCGGTGATATCCGAAATACAAGAAAGCGCGGATGTCACGATCACCTCCGGATCAACCGTCTCAAGCAACCCCGCACTGCGCTTTAAAGAATATACGACATCCTCTGCCGTCACAAGTGCGCCGTTGTGGAACTTCACGCCCTCACGCAAAGTAAACGTGTAGGTCATGCCGTCCTCCGAAATCGCAACGTCACTTGCAACCGCCGGAACCAAATTTCCATCCTTGTCAGGCTTTACTACGCCCTCAAAGATATTAAACATGACTTCCTGAGTTCCTGCCGCATGTGCTTTGTGTGGGTCAAGACTGTCAAAATCCTGGGTAATTCCAACAATGATTTCACCGCCCATAACAGCTTCCCCGGTCACCGTGGTATCCCCATCGCTGCCGCCGCCGCCCTGGCCGTCCGAAGAATTTTCATCTTTGCCGCAGCCCC
>CAYMGZ010000301.1:0-4252 GCA_964390095.1 uncultured Lachnospiraceae bacterium
ATTGCCGTTGCCGCTGTCAAGGTAGAGCAGCAAACTCTTGTACATCTGCGGGCCGTCATCCGGTGCCGCAGAAGCGCTCTTCGCCGGGATCATGGTGACAACCATCGCGAGGGCCAGCACAAGGGCAATCTTCTTGAAGATACTCTTCATTTTTCTCTTCCTCCTTAAATATTTTTGGTTTGATTGGTGATTTTGGCTTATTGGATTTTTGGGATTTTAGGGGAAGCCTTCCCAACCCAGGAAGCCAAACTTTTGATTTTCCCTGCGGGCAACCCTTGACTTTTAGAAAGAAGTGTGGTAGAAAAGTATATTAATAATACAATATCAAACAAAAACCGACACGGGATCCCCATGGATTCCCCTTGCATCCATCCCCGTTTTGTATTACAATGGTATTACAAAAAGGAGGTGCTTTATGGCAAAGGAATCTGTCCTCCAAGTCCGGATGGATGCGGAAGTCAAGGAGCAGGCGGAATTGCTTTATAAAAGGCTGGGAACCACATTTGCGGAGGGTGTCCGGATGTTCGCAAAGCAAAGCATCGCGGAGAATGCCATGCCGTTCGTGCTCCGTCTGACAGCCCCGGATACGGGGAAGAGGATCGGCGTGGCAAAGGGGGAGTTTTTGACCCCGGATGATATTGATGGCTGCAACCGGGAGGTGGAAGCTTTGTTCGGGGGTGGAAGATGAGGATCTTGTTGGATACCCATATTCTTTTATGGGCGTTGTCCGGCGATGTGAAATTGCCGGACAAGGCGAGGGATATCATCCTGCAGGATGAAAACGATATCTATTACAGCACGGTGTCCGTGTGGGAAGCCACGATCAAGCATGCCCTGCACCCAGAACAGATGCCGGTATCCGGGCGGGCATTGTCCGGTTACTGCAGGCAGGCGGGATACTTGGCACTGGCCATCCGGGATGACCATGTATGGGCGCTGGAAACGTTAAAGCGCCCGGCGGATGCGCCACGGCACAATGACCCGTTTGACCGTATGTTGATTGCACAGGCGAAAGCGGAGGGGATGGTTTTCCTGACACATGACGGCTTGCTGCCGGGTTATCATGAGGCGTGTGTGGTGCTGGTGTGAAAAAAAGGTTTTTTACGCACAGCAGGGCTGCTGTACGAAGGAAGGTTCCTTCTTCGTACAACAGCCCCTGTTTTTATTGATTCGTTTCGGTTAAAAATATCCGGGACGATCCTTTTTCTTAAGGACAACCATTAGTGGATGACCACAACTTTGATTGTTTTCTGGATCGGGATGATGACCTCGTAATAGTAACCACTGTCCTCCCTCAGGCAGCGAACCTGTTTTATGGTCACATACTCGCCCTGGACAACAAAGTCATCTTTCAAGACGTATGTTGCGTTACCCGTTGCCGCATCCACCGATGTGATATGGCCTGCATAGATGCCGCTAGCAGGGAGTTCCTTGCAGATAAACGCATCTTTGATCGCGCTCAGTACATCGCCGATATCATATACGGAGTACTCGAGGCTGTGGTTCTTCCAGCTCCATTCAATCTTTTCCTTGTCATCCACCGAAATGACGCTGCCGGCGCTGTATTTCGCATTGATGTACAGGGATACCTGGTAATTTCCCTTCGGGATCTTCTCAAGCATCTGGCCATTCTTTGCCGCGTCAATCGCGCCACCTGTGACAGTGTATGCGCCGGTTGCCTTGAAGAAATCCAACGCAAGGCCATTGACAACGGACGGGTTTACTGCGCTGATGCTGCTGCCGGTAACGGTGCTGAATACAAGGTCATAGTAGCCTGCTTTTGTCAGGTTTGCGGACTGCATATACTTGCCAAACTGGTTAACTGTGATAACATTGCCTGTGCTGCCAGCCCCAACACTGCTGTATCCCGGGTCAAGGACAAGGTGCTCAATCTTGAAACCATCTTTATCGATGCTGTAAGCACTGATCCTGACATCGGTATTCGTTTTCCATGTGCGGTTCCCATTCAGGTTCATGTCAATGCTATTTGTGCTTGTGCTAACTTCATATGACCTTGCGGTCTCACCCGTTGTATTCTTGGCATTGAAGCTGGTGGAAGCGTTCAATGTTTTTTTGGTCCCGTTGTTGCTGGAAACGGCGGTACCAAGGATACGGATGTTGCGGACAGCCTTTGGCAGGTCGTCGGTACCCTTGATCCATACTTTGTATGTGTTGGTTGCCTGGTCCAAGTTGACGGAAAGCTGGCCGTCCGCTGCATTTGGAAGCAGGTTGGTACAATCGGCATCGCTGTAGAATTTAAGGTAAGGGCTTAAGTAAGCATTGTTGGATGTGATACCATACATCTTAACATTTACTTCTGCGCCTACAAAAATCTCTTCCATCTGGTCTAACGGTTTCAGGGTCAACTCAACAACTTCATCCACATCTTTGCTTATATCAGCATTGTGGCTTAATTTTGTCTTATTCACGCTCATAGTAAAGCTTGTCAGTTCACGCTTTGCGTAGATTGTGATGCGGCAGACACCAATATATTGTCCGTCATAGTATACCAGCACATTAACATAGGTGTCATTCGGCTGCTTCGGCGCGTACAGATCGCCGGTTTCCCCATTGATCACCAACTTATCCTCGTTCTCGGAGACAAACGTGAAGAGGGATGGGTCAGGGCAGCAGTTGCATTCCTCGCTGGAGCTTCCGTCCTTGTAAATAATCTTAGCCTTGACAATAAGCTGCCTGCCAAAATCCTCTGTCGCAAGTGCCTTGCTTGCAAATGCCTTGTCTGCCGTATGTTTTGTCCCACTCATCACAACGCCATAGCCAAGGATTTCCCCTGTGACGAAGCTGCGGTCCCCGGCACCGATGGTTACCGGCAGGGAAGTCAATGGGTTCCCAGGTTTTGTTTCGTTGAAATAGTCATAGAAAGCGGCCTGTACGGTAATGCTTGCATTCCGGTCACTGAAGTAAACCTGTGCGACGGATTTCACTTTCTCCGGGACACCGATACTCCCAGTAATTTCCATTTCCTTGCCGATGACAAGGTTATACCCTGTCTGGTTCTGGGACTTGTCATAAATCTCAACGCTGTCCTGCCAGCCGCGGTACTTCCTGCACTCGGTGATATCAACCTTCTGATTGTTCACACCAACGGCAAAAAGCTTGACAACGATATCGGTCTGGCTGGAATTATCGCTTGTGACTTTGCTTGCGCCAGCGGACACGACCAGTTCTGCGGCAACGTTCTTGGTTGTCGTGGCAATGATGTCCGGATGCTCCTTATAGCGGATCACATAATCCGTCCCTTCCTTTAATTCATCGAACATTTCCACACGGACAACCTTTTTGTTATCACTCTTCTGGTAAAGGTTCCCAATGATCCTGGCTTCCTCGCCGACCTTTGTCTCCGGGTTCTTTGTATCCTTTACCACCTCGGAAACTTTGACGATGTTCTTCTCCTCTGTTACCGCGGCAGAATGGGAAGCAAGGTACTTAGAGGTTTCCTTTACCGCTTCTTCCGCTTCTTGCTCACTGGAGAACGTGACATCAAAAGCATTATAGGCAACCTGCTCCGCCTTGAGGCTGGAAACAACCTTGACGGTATATTCCTTTACTTCCGTTGTGGCCGGGTATTCCTCTTTTTCTGCATCATACCCTTCGGACTGTACTGCCCACACATACAATGTCGCCGTACCTTCGGATACACCGGTAATCTTGCCTTTGGTCTTGCCTACCGTGAAGATGGACTCATCAGAGGAACGGAAACGGACACCGTCCGTAATCTGGTCCCTGCCGCTGTAAACGGTGATGTCATCGCCGATTTTCCTTACAGCAACCAACTGGTACTCCTCGCCGACTTTGATGCCTTCCTCCTGCACTTTTTTTGTGCTTGCCGTGGAAAGCCCTGCCTTTTGCGCATTTCTTTTTACGGTTACGGTACATTTCTTTGTCACGGTTTTTACGTCATCGCCCGTAAAGATTGCGGTCACGGTTGTCTTACCAACTTTGACGGCACTGACTTTCCCTTTGCTGTTCACCGTGGCAATGTCCGGGTTCTCGGACTCGAAATCCACCTTGGTGTAGCCGCTCTCCCTCCAGTTCCAGACACTCGCGTAACGCTCACTCTGGAAGTTGCCTGTGATGTCGCTGCCATTGCCATTGCCGCTGTCAAGGTAGAGCAGCAGGCTCTTGTACATCTGCGGACCGTCATCCGATGCCGCAGAAGCGCTCTTCGCCGGGATCATGGTAACGACCATCGCGAGAACCAGTACAAGGGCAATCTTCTTGAAGATACTCT
>CAYMGZ010000302.1:0-4241 GCA_964390095.1 uncultured Lachnospiraceae bacterium
TCCGACTCTTTGTTTTGCTTAATATTCAAATAACTTCAATCCATATTCCGCATATTTATCCATCTTTGTGTCTACAGATAAAAGTGTCATTCCACTTAAAATGGACTGCCATATAATCATCCGGTCAAATGGATCTTTATGTTCTCTGGGCAGGCGATACGAAGAGATCAAAGTCTGGCTTTCCAGCACCTTACACATCAAAAAACTATTTTCAATCTCCCGATATAGTTCTTCTGGCGTAATCCCGTTTAAATGAAGCTTTCCTATAGAATATTTGATAGATATTTCCCATAAACTCACCTGACTATAATATACTTCGTTATCATCGGATATTAACGCCTTTTTCACTTTTTCTGAAATTCTATCTGTGTCCATAAACATCCATAACAAATAATGCGTATCTATCAATAACTTCATATTCCTGCAAGCTCCTCATCGCTTATATTCCAGTCCTCCGCAAAAGAAACCGTTCCTTTTCCTTCCAGCGTTCCTAATTTGCGGATTTTCGGTACAACAATTTCATCAAGAGCGGTAATGATTACCCTTTGATTTAACCGGAGTTTTTCTCCCTCCTCCGGTACACAAACTGTTCCATTATAATATCCTTTCATCGCTATCATAAAAACACCTCCGTTTTGAATATTATGGTTTATACATTGTATTTTATTCTTACATTTTAGGTTTCAATCCCTTACTCCCACCCCTCTTTTCATGCCTTCACCTGCGCAGTCGCCCTCTCCACCTGCAATACAATCTCGCTGAAATATTTCGCCGGAACATCCTTAAGCCGGCACGCTTTTTTTATATCTCCCCCATACGGTAAACCATCTGCACCAACCTCATCAAGCTTATAAAACTGCACGCTTCCCACGGTCACATCCTCATTGGTATAACCGATAAAGCCGCCGGAAAAATGCAGTTCTGTGCAAAAACCAATCCCCTGATCCTCGCGGTAATAGGTCTTAAAGCAGCCCCCGTCCATCACCGCCCCATGGTACCAGCCCGCCCCCGTCAGCCTGCTGCCAAGCAACATATCATTGACAGAGCGCCCCGAAAACCGCGCCAATTCACGCTGCCTTGCTTCCCCTTCTTCCAGTGTGAAAACCGGGCGTTCCAACTGCAAAAACGGTTGGGTAATTTCGTAATCCGCAAGCTGCTGCCTCCAGGCTTTTAAATCCTCCCCGGATAATTCAACCGGGTGCACCAAACCAATTTTTCCGGTTTCCACCTTATCCGGATTTTCTTTCCCTGCTCCCTGTCCGTTTTCGGACGGCTCCTGCCCCGTTTGGCTTCCATCCCTATGATTCCGGGAAACATGCCCCGCTCCTTCTTTCGCTCCTATCTCCTCATTTACTGCTATCTCCCCGTCTATGCTCCCCGCAGACGGCACATATTCTTTCCCCTCCATGCCCCCCGCAGACGGTACATACTCTTCCTTGTCCATGCTCCCCGCAGGCAGCACATACTCCTCCTCATCCTGTGTATTAAACGAACCGTCCTCCATATAGCGGAAACTCTGCACCAGCTTCCCATCCTCATAAACACCCCAGATCAGGCCGGTTGCAAATTGGTGCATGATTGGATTTTTCACAAAAAGCCGCCTCCATGCATCCACACTCCACAGCCGCGCCGAGGACAGCGCCTGCTCCAACCGCAGTTTCTGGCTGGCAACAACTTCCTTCATCTGCTTTTTCATTTGTTTAAACCCTTCATAAGCGGCAGCCGCGCATTTTTCATCGTCCTTTTTGCCCGGTGCAGGGAGGGTTTTCAGCTTCTTTCCGAGAACATGCTTTTCCGGGTCTTTTTCCTCAAATACCTCAAATTCCAGCGCCGGCGTGACCATCACACGGAATTTCCTCTCCCCATAATCAAAACTGCGCCCCATCCCCTCATCAAACCCAAGGTCGGGTATGATCCGATCCTCAAGTTCCTCGCGGCTGATGCCGAGCTGTCCCGCCGCAAAATCAAGTGCGTTTCCCGCCGCCGTTTTCACCTGCCGGTACTTAAATTTCCGCGCAATCCCATCCACCGTAAGCAGCGCCTGCGGCATCGGGTTCAGGCTGAGCGCCTCCACCGCCTCGCACGCAATCAATCCGCGCCCCTGCTTCGGCCACTCCTTGATCTGGCGCTTTAACCTCTCAATAATCGCATTTCCGCCGTGGATGGAAGCGGCATACAACACCCATCTCTTTTTTGCTTCCGCGCCCGCCGCAAGCCATTTATCAAACAATTCATTTACATAAACCGCAAGCTCGTCCGCCACAAGCGCTTTCGCCAAAAACTGCGCCTTTTCACTATAGCCGCCGGTTGTCATGGAATAATAATATAAAAGGATTGCCTGCAGATATTCCTCCGCCGCCACCTCCCCGGCAAGGGTATGTACCACGGAAAACGGTGTTTCATAAGCCCAGGAAAGGCTGCGCTTTCGGTTCCCCTTATGTATTTCCTGCACCAGTTCCTTCTGCGAGAGCGACCTGCCCGCCGATGCGCCGCCATCCTGCACGCTTAACGCATCCTCCAAAAGCCCTTTTAGCTTTGCACTTTTTTCCTTCTCAAGCGCCTGTAAAAGCACCTCCTTGCAGTCCGTTCCCGCCTCCTGCCATGCTGCAAAAACGCAGATAGCCAGTTCCCGCACCGACGATTTTTTTGAGGCAAGCATCCCCCCAATTTCCTCCCTCCAGTCCGTCTGTCCGCAAAGAAGCTCCTTCAGAAGCTGCCGGATCTTTTTTGATCCATCCTCCGCATAAAGAAGGATTTCTGCCTTATTTTCCTCGATATTCTGCGCAAGCACCTCAAGGCCAAGCAGACGTTCCGGCGCATCGCCCCCAGCAAACGCCGCAAGTGTCTCCTTCCGCCGGTCCTTTAAATATTGGGAGAAAACCTGTACCACCGCAGCGTGGAATATTTCTTCGTCCGAACCATAAATACTATCCTGCATCGAACCAACCCCGGAAAGCTGATGTGTGATATCAAGCCCCTCACAGTCAAAATTTTGGAACAGGTCCGCCACTTTTACCGCACTGACCTGCGATGCAAAAGTATCCGGCTTTTCATACAAATCCGCGCGCAAAAAACCATAACCACACCGGAGCCACATATAGGTCTGGAAACGGCGGTAAAATGCCCCATCCAAAATGGTTTTATCCATGTCGTCCAATATTCTCCGCTCGCCCCAGCCATAATCGTAATTCTTCCCAAGGCTTTTCGCAAACGGGTACAGTGTATCCACTGTGGCCTGCCCACGCAAATATGCCCGGATCAGATCGGCATCCGCATGATTCCGGATCACTTTATTCAGCAATTTTTCAATGGCCTTGCTTTGGCCATAACACTTTTTGTTTTCCATAAGCTTCACGTAAAATGCAGGCTTTTTCCTTTTAATAACGCCAAGCATCCGGTTCGAAGTTTCAATTTCCGCCTCATCCATCGCCTCAAGATATGCTTCCGGATTGCTCTCCAACTGTTTTTCCAAAATAAGCGTATGCCCTTTTTTCGCCGACCAACGGATATAAACTTTTACGGGCAGTCCAAATTCCTGGTCATAAGCCACACCCCTTGTATAAATATCCATCGGCGAGACAAGCCCAATCAGATTGATTGCATCCAGCGCTTCCTCCGCATTTGCTGCCAGACAAATTTTCACAACATCCTTTAATTTTCCGGAAAGTGGATAATTCAGATAAGCAAGGCTTGCCACCAGCCTTAACGTCTGCAGCGAAATCCCATGCTTTAAGGTCGCCAACTTTAAAATGCGCTCCGTCATTTCACCTTTGCGAACCGCGTCTTTGATTTCCTGAACAGATAGATGGAACGGTGGGTACATCCTGTCAAGGCTTTCAATGGCAATTTCCTCATAATGCGAAAGCAGCGGGATATCTTCTTCCTTAACCTGTTTTTCCTGTTTATCCCCGCATTTGTATCTCCGCATAAAATATACGGCGTATAGCACAAGCTTTCCGTTGTCGGAATTATTTTTTTCAAAAGCAAGCGCTTCCTTTAATACTTCTGCCTTCCCACAAGCAATCTCAATCAGCTGGTCCCGCGAAACCGAGCCGAGCGGATACAGGTTGGCACCAAGGATCGCCGCGTAGGTTGCTGCCTTTTTTGCCGCATCGGTTTCCAGATCAACCGCCCCTTTCTCCGGGGAAACCACCTCCATCGGGATCATGCGGTAGCAGGTAGATTCGCCTTTGGCGAGCAGCACGGAGAATAAACGTGCTGCAATGTCGCGATTCCCAGAT
>CAYMGZ010000303.1:0-284 GCA_964390095.1 uncultured Lachnospiraceae bacterium
CCTGCAACCAACTAAGGGGGGATTTGAATCATCCATCAATAAAAGGGTGAATGCACAAAAAATCACATATAAAAACAGGAATCAATATAAGAAAATCCACCTTCTCACTCGCGATTGCCTGCTCATAAGCCGTACATAACCGCTCATAATCAAATGTTCTCATGTGGCCTTCCTTCATCCAATGCCATTTTTTCGTATCAAATTGAGGCGCGCAAGCCATAAAACAAGGGACACCCCTTTCGTGGAAGTGTCCCCTGCCTTCTTGCTCCTTATTTCGCGTAATC
>CAYMGZ010000303.1:294-4232 GCA_964390095.1 uncultured Lachnospiraceae bacterium
ACCAGGATACTGTAACTCATCCTCGATCTTCTTCGACAAATTCCTCGCGATCAGTACCATATCGTCATCGCTGACCTGTTCCGGTATTACCATCACGCGGACCTCACGGCCTGCGGAAATCGCAAAGGATTTATCGACACCCTTAAAGCCATTCGCAATATCTTCTAACTGGTTCAATCTGTTGGTATATGTTTCTAATGTCTCTCGTCTTGCACCCGGCCTTGCCGCCGAGATCGTATCGGCCGCCTGGACGATACATGCAATCAGGGACTGAGGCTCCACATCCCCATGATGAGCTTCCACCGCGTTGATGACAACCGGGGATTCCTTGTACTTGCGGCACAGGTCAACACCGATCTGCACATGGGTACCTTCCATCTCCTGGTCGATGGACTTGCCGATGTCGTGCAGGAGGCCTGCACGCTTCGCCGTCCTGACATCAATGCCGATCTCCCCGGCAATCAGCCCGGAAAGCATCGCTACCTCAACCGAATGCTTGAGCGCATTCTGTCCGTAGCTTGTCCTGAATTTCATCTTGCCGAGAAGTCTCACAAGTTCCGGGTGGATGCCGTGCACGCCCACTTCTAAGGTGGCTGCCTCGCCTTCCTCACGGATCATCATCTCGACTTCCTTCTGCGCCTTCTCTACCATCTCCTCGATGCGTGCCGGATGGATGCGCCCGTCCACAATCAGCTTCTCAAGGGCAATCCTTGCCACCTCCCTGCGGATCGGGTCAAAGCTTGAGAGAAGTACGGCTTCCGGGGTATCGTCGATCACAAGGTCAACGCCGGTCAGCGTCTCGATCGTGCGGATGTTCCTCCCTTCACGTCCGATGATCCTTCCCTTCATCTCATCGTTTGGCAGCTGGACGACGGAGATCGTCGATTCGGCCACATGGTCAGCAGCACATTTCTGGATTGCGGTCACGACGATGTCCCTCGCCTTTTTGTCGGCCTCTTCCTTCGCCCTGCCCTCCATTTCCTTGATCATGACTGCCGTTTCATGTTTCACTTCATCTTCAACCGTTTTAATAAGATATTCCTTAGCTTGTTCGGAGGTCAATCCGGAGATCTTTTCCAGTTCCGCCAACTGCTTCGCGTGAGATTGTTCCACTTCCGTGCGGATCTTCTCAAGCTCCTGCTCCCGCGCAACCAGCTTCGACCCCTTCTTTTCCAGTGACTCCAATTTACGGTCTGCGGCATCTTCCTTTGCCTGGACACGTTTTTCGTAACGCTGTACTTCTGCCCTGCGGTCTTTCGCCTCTTTCTCCAGCTCATTCTTCGTCTTGATCGACTCTTCCTTCGCCTCAAGAAGCGCTTCCTTCTTCTTTGTCTCTGCCGTCTTTAATGCCTCGTCAATGATTTCCCTCGCCTTTTCATCGGCGTTGCCAATCTTGGCTTCCACCAATTTCGTATGGTAGGAAATCGCTGCCTTCACAGAGATCAGAGCAACCACAACGGCAGTAATGACGACCGCGATCGCAATCTTCACTACATCGTTCACGGGAAGTCCTCCTTATCCATTACTTTGTTGGAATTCACAGTTTTTTCCATATTAAAAAAACAAACTGCGGATATGCAACATATAAATTTTATACTATTTCACGGCGTATGTCAATAGAAACGTGAAATATTTATGCAATTTGTCGAATTGTTGGAATTTATACGAATTTATCACACACTTGCGGTCATGCTGCGACCGCTTTTCGGGAGCAGCTAATCTGCCCTCGTTTGCGCCCGCAGCGCAAACAGGTCGTGTGAACGAACTTATAACCTTAAAATTGCCGCAATCTTTCGGTTCGTTCACACTTACGGGCATCTTTCCGGGAGCGGCGAATATTCCCGTGGCCTATACCGCCCCCGGCACAAACAATCCGCAAAACCCTGCGCAAAGCCAGCCATTGCAACCTACCAGAAGTAAAAAAGCGAAAGCTTTTTACTTCCATGTGAAAGGGATCACGCCTCAAAACTTTTTACCGAACCTTCACCCCTTTCACATTTCACACTCCGAACCAATATAATAAAATCCCATACATTCCGTAAGGTTGACATCCACATATTGTCCGAGCAGATTTTCATCCCCCGGAAAATGGACAAGTAGGTTGTTTGCAAGCCTTCCGGTCACATAACCCTGCCGTTTTGCATTCACTTCCTCGACCAACACCTCCATTGTTTTTCCGGTATCTTTTCTGGCGATTTCTTCCGAAATATCCCGTATTCTACTAATCAGCCGGTCATAGCGCTCCTTTGCGGTTTCCTCCGGTACCTGGCCTTCCATCGCGGCGGCAGGGGTTCCGGTTCGTTTGCTATACAAAAAGGTATAGGCACTGACATAACGGGCGCGCTCCACCAGATCCATCGTTTCCATAAAGTCCTCCTCCGTCTCCCCCGGGAATCCTACGATGATATCCGTCGTCAGCGCCACATCCGGCATGGCGGCACGGATACGTTTTGTCAGGGCAATATAATCCTCCTTTGTGTAATGGCGGTTCATAAGCCCTAAGATGCGCGAGCTGCCGGACTGCACCGGGAGATGGACATGACGGCAGATTTTTTTTGACTTTGCCATCACGTCAATGAGCTCGTCCGAAAGATCCTTCGGGTGCGGTGTCATAAAACGGATGCGCTTTATGCCGTCCACCTTTTCCGCCATCTGTAAAAGCCTGGCAAAGCTTACCGGGTCATCCAATGTCTTCCCGTAGGAATTTACGTTCTGTCCGAGCAGCATCACTTCCGTCACGCCGCTTCCTGCCATTTCTTCCATCTCACGGATGATGTCCTCCGGGCGGCGGCTGCGCTCCCGCCCGCGCACGTATGGCACGATGCAGTAGCTGCAGAAATTGTTGCAGCCGTACATGATGTTCACGCCCGCCTTGAAGCTGAATTTGCGCTCGCTCGGAAGTTCCTCCACAATCGTTTTGGCTTCATCCCTGATTTCCACGACCATTTTCCCGCAACAAATCTGCCGGAACAACAGCTCCGCGAGCTGGTAGATGTTGTGTGTTCCAAAGATGATATCTACAAAAGGATAGCTTTTTTTGATTTTCTCAACAATATGTGTCTCCTGCATCATGCAGCCGCAGAGCGCAATCTTCATTTTCGGGTTTTTGCCACGCTTTAGCCTGCCGAGATACCCGATGCGCCCGTACACCCGCGTGTTGGCGTTCTCGCGCACGGTGCAGGTGTTGTAGAGCACAAAATCCGCTTCTTCCGTCCCCGCCTCCACATAGCCGACCTCCTGTAAGATCCCCGCAAGCTTTTCGGAATCTTTGGCGTTCATCTGGCACCCGAAGGTCTGAAGAAACGCGGTCGGGCGACGGCCGTTTTTTTGTTCAAACTCCCGGACCCATTCCCGGCATTTTGCCATGTAATAATACTGTCTTTCCGGCTCATGCTCCGGGGGCGGCCCGGTCAAGTCGATTTTATCTAAATCTATTTTGTTCATCTAAATCCTTTCCCCGGTTTCCCGGTTGATAAATGTTATTTCTACATCGTAGCCCATGACATCCCCTAGCTTGCGGATTTCATTTTCGGAAAAGTTATTCCGCCCGAATTTGTTATTGAGGTTTTGCCGGGTCGTGCCTGCCCGTGCTGCTAATTCCCCAAGATTCAAGCCAGCCCGATCACGAATCAGTTTGATTTTTTCAACTGTAGTCATTTGCATTTTGCGGCTCTCCGTTCTTTAATAATGATTACATTTTACACTTTATAATGTCGTTTTGTCAAGTGCTGAATTTAAGGAGGGTATAAAGATTACAAGATTACACTACAGAAAAGACATGATTCGCATTTATACTTGTTAACAAAATGAATTGCCAAGTTTATGTAGCCTGCTTTGGTCAGCACCCGCCCGCTCGCATCCCTGTCCTTCTTCCGGGGCTTAAGTAGCCATACGATATACCCCAGAAGCATAGGGAGCACGATGGTATACGTTTGCAT
>CAYMGZ010000304.1:0-4215 GCA_964390095.1 uncultured Lachnospiraceae bacterium
GGACGGGAGGCGAGTATATGTTGGGAATTGATGTGGTAAGGCTTCCGGAAGTCATTGTATTTGCCGGTCCAAATGGAAGCGGCAAATCAACAATCACTCGAATGGCAAAGATTGGAGGTGAGTATATCAATGCAGACGATATAAAAAGGACTACATTGTGTACGGATCTGGAAGCAGCTATAAAAGCGGAAGAATTAAGGGAACGCATGATAGTGGACAGAAAAGATTTTACATTTGAGACCGTGCTGTCTACAGACAGGAATCTGTTGTTGCTGCAAAGAGCGAAAGAAAAGGGATATTTTATTAGGGGAATTTATGTTTTAACATGCAATGCAGATATCAACATTGCAAGAGTGAATGCAAGAGAAGCGTTGGGAGGGCATGGCGTTCCGGAAGAAAAAATCAGATCAAGATATGATAAAGCGCTTGCGCTGGTTCCAAAGTTTGTCGAGATTTGCGATATCCTGCATATATATGATAATACGCGGGAGCCGTTCAGAATATTTAAGAAACGCAAAGATGTATACTATCGTTGGAGAAATCAATATTGGAGTAATGACGACATTAAAAAATTAAGTGGAATTGCAGTATTTGAAAATTAGTTGATAAAAAATAAGCTTTGTAAAGTATAATTTACAGGAGGGCTAAAAATTGTCAGAATATTACACAGAAGCTAATTACGAAAATTCCATCATTGAACTTTTTGAAACCATGGGCTATACCCACGCCTACGGTCCTGACGTTGACCGGGATTTTCGCAGTCCTTTGTACGATGAAGTTTTGGAAGCTTCCCTGCCACGTTTAAACCCGCATCTTCCCGATGATGCGATTGCCGATGCATTATACAGACTGCGGAATTTTGAAAACGGTGAGCTTGCCCAGAAGAACGAACTTTTCATGGATTATTTACAAAACGGCGTTCCGGTACGTTTTTTTGTCAAGGGGGAAGAACATTCTTCCATTGCCTATCTTGTGGATTATGAAAATCCGGACAATAATTCCTTTATTATTGCGAACCAATGGACTTTTATTGAAAATAGCAACAAGCGGCCGGATATATTATTGTTTTTAAATGGGATTCCGGTTGTTATCGTAGAATTAAAATCACCTTCCCGGCAAGAAACAGATGCAAGTGAGGCATATCTGCAGCTAAAGAATTATATGCATGAAATTCCGGCGCTGTTTGTCTATAATGCGATCTGTGTGATGAGTGATATGGGGATTTCCAGGGCGGGAACAATCACATCGGGCGAAGACCGTTTTATGGATTGGAAAACGAAGGATGGAAGTTATGAGAATACGCAGTTTGCCCAATTTGATACTTTTTTTGAGGGGATTTTCCAGAGGGAGCGTCTGCTTGACATTATCCGGAATTTTATCTGTTTTTCAAATGAGGGGCTAACGAGGATAAAAATATTGGCGGGGTACCATCAATATTTTGCAGTGAGGAAGGCGATTGAATCAACAAAACGCGCAGCAGGTACGGATGGCAAGGGTGGCGTGTTCTGGCATACGCAGGGCAGCGGGAAATCACTGTCCATGGTTTTTTATGCCCATCTTTTGCAGGAAGCATTGGAAAGTCCCACGATTGTTGTGCTGACCGACCGCAATGATTTGGATGACCAGCTTTATGGGCAGTTTGCCAAATGCAAGAAATTTTTGCGCCAGGACCCTATCCATGCGAAAAGCCGTGAACATCTGAAAATGCTTCTTGCGGGGCGGCAGGCAAATGGAATTATTTTTACAACGATGCAGAAGTTTGAGGAATCCGAAGATGCGCTCTCAGAGCGCCGCAATATTGTTGTGATGGCGGATGAAGCGCACCGGGGGCAATATGGGCTTGCAGAAAAGATTAAATTTATGAAAAATGAAAGAGGGGAGGATATCGCAAAACGTGTTGTCGGTACGGCGAGGATCATTCGCAACAGTTTACCGAACGCTACATACATTGGTTTTACCGGAACACCGATTTCCTCAAAAGACCGCAGCACAAGGGAGGTATTTGGGGATTATATTGATGTTTATGATATGACACAGGCGGTTGAAGATGGTGCGACCAGGCCGGTTTATTATGAGAGCCGTGTGATCAAGTTGAAATTGGATGAGAACGTATTGCAGATGATTGATGCGGAATATGATATTATGGCGCATCAGGCGGATGCGGATGTGATAGAAAGAAGCAAGCATGAGCTTGGGCAGATGGAGGCAGTACTTGGGAATGAGCAGACGATCCATTCCCTTGTGTGTGATATTCTTGAGCATTATGAGAATTACCGTGAAAATTTACTGACGGGGAAAGCGCTGATTGTGGCGTATTCGCGTGCGATTGCCCTGAAAATATATCATTGTCTTTTGGAACTACGGCCGGGATGGGGGGAGAGGGTGGCTGTCGTTATGACGGAAAGCAATAAGGATCCTGTGGAATGGCGCAAAATCATCGGAAATAAACAACATCGGGATCAGCTGGCAAAGGAATTTAAGGATGATGGAAGTCCATTGAAAATAGCGATTGTGGTGGATATGTGGCTGACGGGTTTTGATGTTCCGTCACTGGCTACCATGTATGTGTACAAGCCAATGTCCGGGCATAATCTGATGCAGGCGATTGCCCGTGTCAACCGTGTTTTCCGGGATAAGGAAGGGGGCTTGGTTGTAGATTATGTGGGGATTGCGGCGGCACTAAAGCAGGCGATGAATGATTATACGGTGCGGGATAAGAAAAACTATGGCGATACGGATGTTGCGAAAGTTGCTTATCCAAAATTTTTAGAAAAACTCTCTGTTTGCCGGGATTTGTTCCACGGCTATGATTATAGTATTTTTGCGGTGGGAACGGATCTTGAGAGGGCGAAAAGCATCAGTGGTGCGGTAAATTTTATTGTAGACAGGAACAAAGAAAAAGAAAAGGTTGCATTTGTAAAAGAGGCGCTTATGCTTCATCAGGCACTGTCACTTTGTTCGTCACTTACATCGGAAGATATGCGTTTTGAAGCCGCTTTTTTTGAGGCAGTGCGGGTTATGGTGGTTCGCTTGATGAATCAGGGGGCGGGGAGGAAAATTTCTTTGCCGGAAATAAACCAGCGCATCAATGAACTGCTGAAGCAAAGTATTAAAAGCGATGGTGTGATCAATTTGTTTTCGGATGTCTCGGAGGAATTTTCTTTGTTTGACCCGAAATTCCTAGCGGAAATTGCGCGGATGAAGGAAAAAAATCTGGCAGTGGAATTGCTGAAAAAATTGATTGCGGAACAGGTGCAGATTTATCGCAGGACGAATGTGGTGAAATCAGAAAAATTCAGCGAGATTGTACAGCGGGCAATCAATGCGTACCTGAACGGTATGCTGACGAACGAGCAGGTGATCGAGGAAATGTTAAATCTGGCAAGGCAGATTGCGGATGCGCAGAAGGAAGGGGAAGAGCTTGGGCTGACGGCGGATGAACTGGCATTTTATGATGCACTCACGAAGCCGCAGGCGATAAAGGATTTTTATGAAAATGAAGAATTAATTGCAATTACGAAGGAATTGGCGGATACGCTGAGAAAGAATAGGACAATTGATTGGCAGAAGCGTGATTCGGCGCGTGCGAAGATGCGCATGTTGATCAAAAAGCTTTTGAAAAAGCATGGCTATCCGCCGGAGGGGCGGGAAGATGCGGTGAAAACGATTATGACACAATGCGAGTTGTGGGCGGATCATGCGGATATGGAAGATGCGGGGCAGAAAACTTCTGGATATTCTTTTGGACGGGAAGGAAATCTTAGGATGGTTGCGGAAGAAATATCATATGGGAGGAATGAAACATAACCAACGCAGATTTTTTACAGTTGTCCTTGCAGCCAGCAAACATTTTGTGTTATACCAAACTATGCCAAATAGCGGCAGTTAGAATTCTATAGGTAGTATAAAAGGCATATGCACAGTGCATACGCCTTTTTTTGGGGGGATAGGACAGTGGAGTGGATTTGTTGCCGGGTTATAAATCCAGTTCCCGGAAATCAATCCATAAGTCGTCATAAATATTGACTTTGATGTTGTCGGCAAATGAATAGATGACGGGGGCAGAATCATGTACCATATCATAAACCAGGATGGATTGTTTCATGGGATCTACAATCCAGTATTCCCTAACATTGGCAGAGCGGTATAGAGATAATTTTGTATAATAATCCATTCGCCTGCTGCTAGGGGAAACGATTTCTATGATCCAGTCCG
>CAYMGZ010000305.1:0-2866 GCA_964390095.1 uncultured Lachnospiraceae bacterium
TGACAGTTTGCAAGGAACGTGTTAGTATGAAAAATGCGCTATTATAATGCTTTTAAGATCCACTTAAATACATTATATCACAGTATGGGGAAAATGCAAATGGTTTTTCAAAAATATTGAAAAAATGTGGGCATTCCGCAAGATATTGTTGAAAAAGTATTTGCATGTCCTCTATTTTGTTATGGTATATTTACGTGGGATGAGGGAGCGAGATTTTATTTCATATCAAGGGGTGAAACGTCAATGGATAAAAACAGGATACGTCCAATCAAGGTTGGCAGCAAGGGCATACGGATGAGCTACTCCAAGCAGAAGGAAGTACTGGAAATGCCGAACCTTATTGAGGTTCAGAAAAATTCCTACCAGTGGCTTTTAAAGGAAGGGCTGAATGAAGCGTTCCGTGATATTTCTCCGATCACGGATTACAGCGGAAAGCTCAGCCTTGAATTTACCGGCTTCCAGCTTTGCGAGGAGGATGCGAAATACTCGATCGAGCAGTGCAAGGAGCGCGATGCAACCTACGCTGCCCCGTTAAAGGTAAAAGTGCGCCTCCACAACAGAGAAAATGACGAGATCAATGAGCACGACATTTTCATGGGCGACCTGCCGCTTATGACGGATACCGGCACGTTTGTCATCAACGGTGCCGAGCGTGTCATTGTCAGCCAGCTAGTACGTTCCCCTGGTATTTATTATACAATCGGGCACGACAAGATCGGGAAGACCCTCTACTCGTGTACCGTGATCCCGAACCGCGGTGCATGGTTGGAGTACGAGACGGATTCCAACGATATTTTTTATGTGCGTGTTGACCGGAACCGCAAGGTGCCGATCACGGTGCTTTTGCGCGCGCTCGGCATCGGCACGAACGAGCAGATCAAGGACATGTTCGGCGAGGAACCGAAAATCATGGCAAGCTTTACAAAAGATCCGTCGGATAACTATCAGGACGGTCTGTTAGAGTTATACAAAAAGCTGCGTCCGGGCGAGCCGCTTTCCGTGGAGAGCGCGGAGTCGCTCGTCAACGCAATGTTTTTTGACCCAAGGCGCTATGACTTAGCGAAGGTTGGGCGTTATAAATTTAATAAGAAGCTGGCGTTAAAAAACCGCGTGGTCGGGCTGACCTTAGCGGAGGATGCGGTGGACCGCACGACAGGGGAGGTGATTGAAGCGGGAACGCTGATCACGGAAGAAATCGCGGTCCAGCTTCAGAATGCCGCATTGCCGTTTATTATTGTACAGACAGAAGAGCGTAATGTTAAAATATTGACCAACCTTATGGTTGATTTAAATGCCTATGTGGATTGTGACAAGGCGGAGCTTGGCATCACGGAGGATGTTTATTATCCGGTGCTTGAGGGGATTTTGCGTGACAATGAGAATATCGAGGATATCAAGGCGGCGATCAAACGTGATGCGGGCGACCTGATCCCGAAGCATATCACGAGGGAGGATATTTTTGCGTCTGTCAACTATAATATGCATCTGGAGTACGGCATCGGCAACCAGGATGACATCGACCACCTTGGCAACCGAAGGATCCGCGCGGTCGGCGAGCTTTTGCAGAACCAGTACCGCATCGGTTTATCAAGGCTTGAGCGTGTGGTGCGCGAGCGTATGACGACGCAGGATCTTGAGGGCATCAGCCCGCAGTCCCTGATCAATATCAAACCGGTGACGGCAGCGGTGAAGGAGTTTTTCGGTAGCTCCCAGCTCTCGCAGTTCATGGACCAGAATAACCCGCTCAGCGAGCTGACCAACATCCGCCGTCTCTCGGCATTGGGCCCGGGGGGTCTTTCCCGTGACCGCGCCGGTTTCGAGGTGCGCGATGTCCACTATACACACTACGGGAGAATGTGCCCGATTGAGACCCCGGAAGGTCCGAACATCGGCCTGATCAACTCCCTCGCGTCTTACGCGAGGATTAACCAGTATGGTTTTGTGGAAGCCCCATACCGCAAGGTGGATAAATCGGACCCGAAAAACCCGCGTGTCACGGACGAAGTGATCTATCTGACCGCGGATGAGGAGGACAAATATATTGTGGCGCAGGCAAACGAGCGCCTGGATGAGAACGGATATTTTGTCAATAACAACGTATCCGGGCGTTTCCGCACGGAGACCTCCCTGTTCCAGAAGAGCAAGGTGGACCTGATGGACGTATCGCCGCGCATGGTATTCTCCGTGGCGACCGCCATGATCCCGTTTTTGCAGAACGATGACGCGAACCGCGCGCTCATGGGCTCGAACATGCAGCGCCAGGCCGTTCCGCTTCTGTTTACCGAATCCCCGGTGGTCGGCACCGGCATGGAGACGAAGACGGCAGTGGACTCCGGCGCATGTATCGTCGCAAAGCGCGGGGGGATCGTTGAACTTTCAACTTCGTGCAAGATTGTGATCCGCACGGATGACAAGGAGAGGGATGAATACCGCCTGACAAAATTTACGAGGAGCAACCAGGGAACCTCCATCAACCAGCGCCCGATTGTGTCAAAGGGTGACCGTGTGGAAGCGGGGCAGATCATTGCCGACGGCCCGTCCACTTCCGGCGGCGAGCTGGCTCTTGGCAAGAACCCGCTGATCGGTTTTATGACGTGGGAAGGCTACAATTACGAGGATGCCGTCCTGCTTTCCGAGCGCCTTGTCCAGCAGGATGTCTACACCTCGATCCATATCGAGGAATACGAGGCGGAGGCGCGCGACACGAAGCTTGGGCCGGAGGAGATCACGCGCGATGTCCCTGGGGTGGGTGACGATGCCTTAAAGGACCTTGACGAGCGCGGTATCATCCGGATCGGTGCCGAAGTCCGTGCCGGGGATATCTTAGTCGGTAAAGTAACGCCGAAAGGCGAGACCGAGCTTACCG
>CAYMGZ010000305.1:2876-4199 GCA_964390095.1 uncultured Lachnospiraceae bacterium
GGCGAGAAGGCAAGGGAAGTGCGCGATACCTCCCTGCGCGTCCCGCACGGGGAATACGGGATCATCGTGGACGCGAAAGTATTTACCCATGAGAATGGTGACGAGCTGCCGCCGGGTGTCAATGAGACCGTCCGCGTTTATATTGCGCAGAAAAGAAAGATCCAGGTTGGTGATAAGATGGCAGGCCGCCACGGGAATAAGGGTGTTGTTTCCCGCGTGCTCCCGGTGGAGGATATGCCGTTTTTGCCGAACGGCCGCCCGCTTGATATCGTGTTAAACCCGCTCGGCGTGCCGTCCCGTATGAACATCGGGCAGGTGCTTGAAATCCACTTAAGCCTTGCGGCGAATGTGTTAGGCTTTAAGGTTTCGACCCCGATCTTTGATGGTGCGAACGAGAATGATATTATGGATACCTTGGAGATGGCGAACGATTATGTCAACACGCCGCTTTCCGAGTTTGAAAAGAAATATAAGGATATCCTTGACCCGGAGGTGATGGAATACCTCCTGACCAATCAGGAATACCGCAAGGAATGGGAAGGTGTCCCGATCAACCGCGACGGAAAGGTGCGCCTGCGTGACGGGCGTACCGGGGAGTATTTTGACGGTGCGGTCACGATCGGTTTCATGCATTACTTAAAGCTCCACCATCTCGTGGATGATAAGATCCATGCGCGCTCGACCGGTCCTTATTCGCTCGTGACCCAGCAGCCGCTCGGCGGCAAGGCCCAGTTCGGCGGGCAGCGTTTCGGCGAGATGGAGGTCTGGGCGCTGGAGGCTTACGGTGCGGCGCACATCCTGCAGGAGATCCTGACCGTGAAGTCGGATGATGTGACCGGGCGTGTCAAGACTTATGAGGCAATCATCAAGGGTGAGAACATTTCCGAGCCGGGCATTCCGGAGTCCTTTAAGGTGCTGTTAAAAGAATTGCAGTCCCTGGCGCTTGACGTGACCGTGCTTGACGAGAACGGCGAGGAAGTCCGCATGACGGAGAACATCGACTATGGTGATACGGAGCTGACACCGCTCATCGAAGGGGATGACAATTTCCACTACGATGACGGCTATGAGGATGCGGGTTACCGTGAGGTCAATGTGGAGGACGGCGAGATGTTCGACACGTTTGAGGAAGACAGCATGGATTTCAAAGATGTTGATGTTGATATGGATGTTGACGTGGAAGAGGAGTTTGATGAATAAGGAAACCGTTTCAGTGTTTGAACAAAACTGTGAAAAAGTGAACGGAAGGGGTGCCATAAATGTCCTACGATATAGAAAATGAAAACGTGAAAGAAATCACGTACGATAAAATTAAGATAGGCC
>CAYMGZ010000306.1:0-4170 GCA_964390095.1 uncultured Lachnospiraceae bacterium
GTGCGTTGTTTATTTCTATTGATTATTTCGATAATTCTACAATTAAAAAGAATTAACTTAATTAATTCTTTTTTAATCTCTTGATTTTCCAAATAATCTTAGTAATTCAATAAAGATATTAATGAAATCTAAAAATAATTGAAATGCTATAGCTGCTTTGTCCAAGATTTTGTAGCGGGGGCTTTGGCAGCCCCCGCATGCCGTAAGTTCCACGCCCCATCGTTCCCGCTAACAGCCCACTTTTATCCTTCTTCCCCTTCTCCCTCCCGGACACATCCAAAAATCCCACAAAACTTATTTCACCGCCACCTGACAAACGGACCTATTAATAGATCAGCTTCTCAAGCTCCTCCACCTGCTTTGTCTCGCTCGAATTCTTATGCTTTGCCTGCTTTGCATACAGATTAACCGCTGCCTTGGATTTCGCGATCGGCTGCATCGTGCCCGCCCCGGCAATGCAGCCGCCCGGGCATGCCATGCCCTCAAGCAGGTAGCCGTCGTATTTCCCGGCGACCGCCATCGCAAGCATTTTGCGGCAGTCCTGGAGGCTCTCCGCATTCGCCACCTTCACTTCCCTCTCCGGGTAGCGGCTCTTAATCACATCCACCACCGACTGCGCAACGCCGCCGGCAACCGCAAAATTGCGCCCGTCCGCGGACACATTGTCCACGCCGTCCGGATCTTCCGCGGCGTTTTCCAGTTCCACATGCTTCGCGGCAAAAATCCCGGCAACTTCCTCAAAGGTCAGCACGAAATCAACCTCGCTGCGCACCGTGCGCCGCATCGCCTCAAGTTTCTTCGCCGCGCACGGCCCGATAAATACCACCTTCGCGTCCGGGTCATGCTGCTTGATATAGCGCGCGGTCAGCGTCATCGGGGTCAATGCCATCGAAATGCAGTTCGCATGCTCCGGGTAGAGTTTTTTCGCCATCATCGACCATGCCGGGCAGCACGAAGTCCCCATGAACGCAAGGTGTCCCGGCACCTCGCGCACAAAATCCTCCGCCTCCTGCGTCGCGCACAAATCCGCGCCCAGCGCCACCTCGACCACATCGTAAAAACCGAGCTGCTTCATGGCGGAGCGCAGCTTGCCCGGCGTTACCCTCGGTCCAAACTGCCCGACAAAGGCAGGGGCGACCGCCGCGTACACGCGCTCCCCGGACTGGATGGCGCGGATGGTCTGGAAAATCTGGGATTTGTCCGCGATTGCGCCGAACGGGCAATTCACAAGGCATTGCCCGCAGGAAACGCATTTCTCATAATCAATGTCCGCCCTGCCGTTCTCGTCGGAATGGATGGCATCCATCCCGCATGCCGCCGCACACGGGCGCTCCTGTATGATGATGGCATTGTACGCGCAGGCGGATGCACAGCGCCCGCACTTAATGCATTTCTCCTGGTCGATCTGTGAGCGCCCAAGCTTATAGTCAAGGGTCACGGCATCCTTCGGGCAGACCTCCACACAAGGGTGCGCAAGGCAGCCCTGGCAGCCCTCCGTCACGATCACGCGCTTTTCCGGGCAGCTGTTGCAGGCAAATTTGATCACATTGATCAGCGGCGGCGTGTAATAAGTCTCCGGCCGGTCCGCCGCCTCAATATTTTCCGAGATCGGCGAGTGCTCCGCCGCCGAGCGGTTTGGCAGACCCATTGCCAGGCGCAGGCGTTCCCCGACGATCGCGCGCTCCAAAAAAATGTCCTTGCCGAAATTCGCGACCTCCCCCGGCATGATCTTGTATGGCAATTCTTCAATCCGCTTATCCACCGGCCATTCGGTATGGTATGCCATCCTTGCCACCTCGCGGAATATCCGGTGGCGGATTTCCTGTATCCTCGTCTCGATTCCTCGCATAAAAGCCTCCGTTTCCTTTTTACGATCAATGGCAACAAGCCCATTCCTATGTGCCTGCCACCAAACTTCCATCCTTTTTATTTTCCATTTTTACAATAGCATAAATTGCCCTGCCTGTAAAGAAAAATAAGATGGAAGATCTTCTTTGCTGCTGCCCCGAAAATCTTCCATCCATGCCTTAATCCGCGTAATTCAAACCATCAATAACATCGCCTTTATAATATCCCCCTTCCGGCATTTCAATGCCGGAAGGATCCGCGATATAAAGATACCCCATCCTGCCATCCTTAGTCTTTATCTGGACAAAATTCCTGTCATCCGTCACCGGGAATACCATTTGCACCCCTGCCTCAAGCACATTATACGCGCCTTTTTCATCCATCGCCTCATACAGGCGGATCGGCTGCAGCAATGTATAACGGTATTCCTCATCCTGATCCGGATAGAAAAGCTGCGGCTCTATTTGTTCCAACTCACCGTTTTCATTCAACTGGTAATCCATATAGGAAAACCATGTCTGCAAAATCCCCAGCCGCCCGTATGCGCGCACCTTCCCTTCACCATCCGACGTGACCATCGTGGCGGGTCCCGGCAGGTATCCTATATAACTCAGATCTTTTCCGTTATAATGATATATATCCAAATAGTCATCATTACTTGGTCCCAAATTCCATATTGCAATCTCAAGATATGGGTCATCCTGATCAAAATCCCACAGATAAAAACAGGTCTGCTCCGGATTGTCACGGTATTCCATTTTGTCCATATAATTTCTGCCGTCAACCATAAAGCTTGCCTGCCCATAGAAAAGGCATTCTTCCACGCCATCCCCATCCAAGTCCACAAGGTATTCCTGCTCGGTGCGGCATGCCCCAAGCTCAGTCAAGGTAATTGGCTCACTTGTGTCCTCAAGCCCGGTAGCTTTTGCAAAAGCGTGGATTTTGGCCGCCGCTATATTATAGCCGATTGGGTCTCCGGACATGCCCCCATCGTCCATCATCGTCAGGACGCGGTAATATGGGGAATCTTCATCATAATCCCAATATTCTGCCATAAAACCACATTCCCCATAGGCAAGGTAATCTCTGAGGTTCCCGCTATAAATACATTCATCCGCAATCCACAATTCAATGTCGTAAACATTTTTCTCCACGCCAAGCACGCGCCCCGCCGGACTTTCCGAGCAATTATCTTCCTCTTGCAGGAGGCGGTTTCTCTCTTCTGCCTGCCGGGTAAATTCATCCGTGAAGCGGAAAATAATGTTGTTTCTGCTGATCGATACGAGATCCTCCCCAGTCGCCAGAACCTGGCCTGCCGTACCGCGCGCCTGCGTTCCGGCATTATCCGCGATACGGAGCGTAAGGTCGGATGGGGCGAGGGAATTATCGTCCACGGGCAGGGTCGTTTCCTCCGGGCTGGTTGCGGCCGCCTCCGGAGTTGGCGGGATGATTGTGGTTGGGGGTTGGGTCGGGCTGGACGTATCCTTTGGTGGCTGGGTGGCTAAGGGCTGGGTCGGGGAAATGTCTTCCGGGAATTGGGTCGTTGGGGCTTGGGTCGGGGAAATGTCTTCCGGGAATTGGGTCGTGAAAGGTTGGGTTGGAAGGATATCAGGCAGTTCTGTAGGCAAAAGAGAAGGGGCAACGTTCCCGGCTTCCTTACCGCACCCGGTCAATGCTAATATACCACCCAAGAGAAGACTGGTTATTTTTCGGTTCCATTTGCTGGATTTTGATATTTGTTTCATTTTTCCCCTCATTTCCATAAATTTTTTTCATTCTATTTTAGGTGATGGATAATTGTACCACACATATAAGCTTGTAGATCATGCTGGAAGCTTACAAATATTGTACTTCTATTTTAGAATTTTTTAGAGGAAAAGTCAAATTAATTTCTTGTTATGTTCTGATATAAAAGTGTTTATGAATTATTGTTTTGTTTTTAGGAATGTAAGAGGGGGATTTTTACAGAAATCGAGTTTATTTTACAAATTGAGACAACATTTTGCGGCAAATGTTGCATTGGGTGTGGATGTGTACTGGTTAGGCATGTAGGTCCTGCGAGGACGGTGTGCCATGGGCAGGCTGCCAAAGGGTTTTGGGGCGGCAGGCGTGGGGTGTGCATCCGAATCCAATGCGACGTGATGGTGGCCCGGCTGTACATAACAGGAAGGAACACTTACCCCGTTTTATGGGGAATAGGTTCTGGGGATGGGATGGGATGGGACAGCGGCACGGCAGGGATGACTGTGTGTGGTACCACAGGCTTCGGGGTGGCTGCAATCTTTGCGGAAGAAGTTATGTACCCTTGAGGGGGCAAGAGCC
>CAYMGZ010000307.1:0-1986 GCA_964390095.1 uncultured Lachnospiraceae bacterium
CGCGGCGGAGTTTGAGGCAAAAACACCGTACTACTATTCCTGTTTTGGGAGTGAGGATGAGACCGGCCTGCAGACGGCAAAAGGCGCGGCCAAAAAGAAAGTTCTCGTCCTAGGCTCAGGCCCCATCCGCATCGGGCAGGGCATCGAGTTTGACTACTGCTCGGTCCACAGCACTTGGGCATTGAAGCGGCAGGGCTATGAGACCATCATCGTCAACAACAACCCGGAGACGGTCAGCACGGACTTTGACATTGCGGATAAGCTCTATTTTGAGCCGCTGACCCCGGAGGACGTGGAAAGCATCGTCGATCTGGAACAGCCGGACGGTGCTCTTGTGCAGTTCGGCGGGCAGACGGCGATCAAGCTGACGCAGGCACTGCTTGGAATGGGCGTGCCGATCCTTGGCACCTCGGCGGAAAATGTCGATGCGGCGGAAGACCGCGAGCTTTTTGACGGGATTCTGGAAAAATGCTGCATCCCGCGCCCGGCGGGAAAAACCGTATTTACCACGAAGGAAGCCATCCGCGCGGCGAACGAGCTCGGCTACCCGGTGTTAGTGCGCCCGTCCTACGTGCTCGGCGGCGCGGGCATGCAGATCGCGATCAGCGACGACGATGTGCGCGAATTTATGGCAATCATCAACCGCAACGTGCAGGAACACCCGATCCTTGTGGACAAATACCTGATGGGCAAGGAGGTCGAGGTGGACGCGGTCTGCGACGGGGAGGACATCCTGATCCCGGGCATTATGGAGCATGTCGAGCGCGCGGGCATCCATTCCGGCGACAGCATTTCCGTGTACCCGGCGCAGTCCGTTTCCGGGAAGGTGCAGCGCGTCATTGTGGAATACACAAGGAAACTCGCAAAATCCCTGCATGTCATCGGCCTGATCAACATCCAGTTCATTGTTTACGAGGACGAAGTCTACGTCATCGAGGTCAACCCGCGTTCCAGCCGCACGGTGCCATATATCAGCAAGGTGACGGGGATACCAATCGTTGATCTGGCAACGAGGGCGGTGCTTGGCGAAAAGGTGAAGGACATGGGCTACGGCACGGGCTTAGCCAAAAAATCGGACTATATCGCCATCAAAATGCCGGTATTCTCCTTTGAGAAACTGCGCGGCGCGGACACGTCGCTTGGTCCGGAAATGAAATCGACGGGTGAATGCCTCGGCATTTCGAAAGATTTCGATGAGGCGCTCTACAAGGCCTTCCTCGGCGCGGGCATCGACCTGCCGAAACACCGGAAAATGATCATCACGGTCAAGGATGCGGACAAGCTGGAAGCCGCCGCCGTGGCGAAGCGGTTTGCGGCGCTCGGCTATGAGATCTACGCGACACGCAGCACGGCGCGGGTGTTAAACGAAAATGGCGTGAACGCGGTCAAGGTCAGGAAGGTGAGTGAGGAGAGCCCGAATGTCATGGACTTATTGCTCGGACATGAGATCGACCTTGTGATCGATACGCCGACGCAGGGGCGGGACAAATCGCGGGATGGCTTTTTGATCCGGCGTGTCTCCATCGAGACGGGCGTGACCTGTTTAACCTCGCTCGACACGGCAAACGCATTGGCAGAAAGCCTTGAAAAAAGGAAAAAGAGCGCACTTTCCCTGGTGGATATCGCGAAGATCTGATGTGGGGGACAGGAAATTTGGTAGGGCAGGACAAGGGAGAAGGGGACCGTTGCAAAATACAGAATCCCTATAATATGTGGTTTGTTTGCATCGGATGCAATACCATTAAAATTTTCAAAGTCATTTGCCGGGAATGAGATAATGGAAAATGCAAATGGAAAGTTGGTGGTCGGTAGAACATCAGAAAAAGTCTAAGTTTGGGAAAGAAAGAGGGCAATTCATAAGTTTTATGAACTGCCCTCTTGACTTTTTGTATATCCTGTATTATGATTGGTAATACAAGATATACAAACAAGATGCAGAGCATTAAGATAGGGGGTGTATTTTCATGGTCATTGCAATCCGGGAAG
>CAYMGZ010000307.1:1996-4157 GCA_964390095.1 uncultured Lachnospiraceae bacterium
ATCTACCAGCAGATCCGCGACCAGATTGTGCAGGGGATTTCGGACGGGAGGTTAACGCAGGGCGAGCAGCTTCCCACCGTGCGCGCTCTCGCGGAGGAAATCGGGATCAATTCCATGACCGTCAATAAAGCGTACCAGCTTTTAAAACAGCAGGGCTACATCATCGCAGACCGGCGCAACGGCGCGAGGGTCTGCAAAAATTTCGCGAAAGCCCCGGGGTTAAGCTTTGAAAGCCGGGAATTGCTCTGTCGGCTTGCGGCGGAGGCGAAGGTGGGCGGCATGACGTTAGAGGAGTTCTTAAACGAGTGCAGGAAATGTTACGGGGGCAGCAAAAACCAGGCAGGGGCTTTTGCGGAAGCGGAAGGCACGGAGAAAGCACAAGGAGCACGAGGAGCACGAGGAGCAGAAGGCGCACAAGGAGCAGGGCGTGTGGGAGAAACAGAAAGAGCGCAACCAATGAAGAAAGCAGAAAAATCCGAAAAGCCCGAAAGGATTGAAAACGAAGGGAAAAATAACCAAAAAGGGAGGAATGCATATGCTACTTAATGTGATTTTGTTTGTCGGCATGTACCCTGTCATTTTCATTCTGTATTTTGTCCTGCGCTGGAGCGCGAAAAACCGCAACGGTACCGTTTTCGGGCTCTGTGTCCCGAAAGAAAAAGCA
Source organism: uncultured Lachnospiraceae bacterium (assembly GCA_964390095.1). GTDB lineage: Bacteria > Bacillota > Clostridia > Lachnospirales > Lachnospiraceae > RGIG4057. The sequence continues at coordinate 2,661 of CAYMGZ010000307.1, forward strand.
TTTGCGGAAAAGTTTTTTTGGCAAGTTGACCAAATGCAGGCATGGTACCAAAGCCGGATGAGAACGATTCTTGCCATTTTCGCAATCCTGCCGTTTTTCAGTTTTATGGTTCCCTACGTGTCCATCCAGCTCACGTTCTGGATGGTCTGGATGTTTGCAGGGATTGTATGTATGGAACTTCCCGTTATTCAAGTCAACCGGGAATTAAGAATCTGGAAAAAAGAAACACAGGCAAAAATGCTTCTGGAGGGGCAGGCGGAAGGGGAGGATCAGAAAAAAACAGACACACCGAAACCCGATAACGTAAAACTGGTGGAGTTAAGCGAGGCGGGGCAGGTGCGCAAAACAAAACCATTGTTATTTCTTATCCCAACCCTGTTTAGCGCGGCTGCCGTTATCCTACATTATCTGCAAAGCGGTTCCCGTGGCAGGCAGATGACATGGGTGGTGCTGCTCTTTGCGCTCTGCACACCAATGTTTTACGCGGCGGCAGGCTGGATGGACCGCCAGCGGACGGCGGTGGTCAGTTACGACAGCGAAATCAACCTAAATTACGCCCGCGCCAAAAAACAGATCTGGAGCCGTCTTTGGCTGGCCTGTGCATGGATCAACACGGTATTTACCATATTTTCTGCATTCACGTTGAGGAACGAAAAAATCTCCGTGCTCTGGCTGCTTTTGGGGACCATCGTCTACATGGCACTCACCTTGCTTTGCCTTTTGTTTTCTGTCTGGAAGGCAAGCCGTCTGGAAGCGCGATACGAGAAAAAAATTGACCCGCTCCTAAATGAGGACGATGACGATTGCTGGAAATGGGGCGTGTTTTATTACAACAAGGCAGATAAGCGCACACTTGTGGAAACAAGGATCGGTTACGGAACCGCAACCAATTTCGCAACACCCCTTGGCAAAGGGCTGCTTGCTTTTTCCGCGGTTGCCATCCTCTCCGTCCCGGTCTTGTGCATCTGGCTGATCCTAGTCGAATTTACGCCGATCAAGCTTGATGTCAAAGAAAATTATCTGGTCGCGGAACAATTAAAAACCGATTACCAGATTGACGTTGCGGATATCACCGGCCTGGAAATTGTGGATCACCTGCCGGAATTATCCAAAAACGCCGGCACGGGGATGGAAAATTTGTACAAGGGAAATTGGCATATCGTCTATGCGGGCAACTGCGAAGTGTTTTTAAACCCGCAAAATAAATTATTTTTAAAATTTATGGCGGACGGGAAGCTGTATTATATGAGTGCGGCGGATGATAGGAAGACGAGGGAAGTGTACGAGGAGTTGGCCGGGTGGGCTGCGCCATAAACCGGCTGTAAATCTTTAAGCAGACCTATTTCATATTTTTGGATCGGGACTGCCGCATTTATGATTGGAAAATCATCGGTGCGGCAGTTCCTTTTCCATACCTAATGTTCCTTTTTAACTTGGAATTCGGATGGATTTTTAGCTCATTTTTGCTGGTATAAATTTTTATTTTGATAAAATCGA
>CAYMGZ010000308.1:0-4145 GCA_964390095.1 uncultured Lachnospiraceae bacterium
ATTTGCAAAAACAGACGTTTTCTTCTATAATGGGGAATTGCCATATGGTGCCCGGTAAAACGGGGTAAAAGGGAACGCGGTGGAAATCCGCGACAGCTCCCACTACTGTAATTGGGGATGAAACCTGCGGGATATCATTGAGGGGAAAACCCTTGAGAAGATGCGGGGAGTAAGTTGATCCATAAGCCAGGAAACCTGCCATGTGAGTATATTTTTATGCACTCCCGGGAGAGGGGAGGGGCATGGAGGAATTATGAAAAACGCAACAAAAAGGCTTTGGGCAGTGTTTCTTTGTATGGCAATGCTCATCACGGCGGCGTGTGGTAAGGATGCTGCGGGGGGCGGCAGCGGGCAGATGACCCCAGAGGCGGCGCTGACACAGGCACCGTCTGCGGAGCCGCAGGCAACGCCAACATCGGAACAGGCACCAACCACGGAGCCGGAAGCAATGCCAACATCGGAACTGACACCGGCCGACACTGGGAAGGAACCAACCGTTCCAGAGGATGCAGGCGAACCTTATTCCGTGACGCTCCCGGATGGAACCGTATTGGAGCTTGCAGGCACGCCGCAGCGCATTATTTCGATGGGACCGAACATCACGGATATGCTGTTCGCGATTGGCGCGGGCGATGCCGTAGTGGGGCGCACGGATTATTGCGATACCCCGGGGCAAGTGGCGGATATCCCGTCCGTGGGAACGATTTCAAAGCCGGATATTGAGGCAATCCTTGCGCTAATGCCGGATCTGGTGATCGGCTCAACACTTTTTTCGGAAGATACAGAAAAGCAACTGCAGGATTTTGGCATCCCGGTAGCTGTGCTATATGATAGCGAAAATATGGATGGTGTTTACGATATGATCCGTACGTTAGGGGAACTGACGGGCAGGAAGGAAGCGGGCGATGCGCTGGCGGCGCAGGCAGAGCAGACCGTAAAGGATACCATCGCAAAGTATTCGGGGGCGGAATATGCGGATTTTGAATCGCCAACGGTTTACTATGTGGTAGGTTTTGGTGAGTATGGGGATTATACTGCAGGGGGAGGCACTTTTATCGGCCAGCTTATAACAGCCGCGGGCGGGAAGAATATCGCGCAGGACGTGGATGGCTGGAAAATTGACCACGAAACCCTGCTGGAAGCCGACCCGCAGATTGTTATCATTGCCGAAGGGCTGGCGGAGAGCTTTTGCACGACACCGGGTTACGAGGGGCTTTCCGCCGTGAAAAATAATGTGGTAGTGGAATTTGACATTTACCATATGCTGGAACGGCAGAGCCATAAAAATGCGGAAATTTTTGTACAATTAGCAGAATTATTTCATACAGAGCCTGCACAATAAAGCTGTCATGTGAATAAGCCCGGCCTCTTGGCCGGGCTTCCCAAAGTGCCATGCTGGCCATATGCGGACGGCGCTTGGGGGAGAATATGGCAACAGGGATTTGGTTTCGATCAGGCAAGAGCCGTGCTGTGAGGTAGACAAATGGATGAACCACAAAAAAAAGTGGGGTTGATTTGCCAGCAGGTTTGTGTTAAGGAGAATAGGATGAAAAATAAGGATCCAAAAAAAGGGCAGAAAAACGGGAAACATGCCATAAAACGTATTCCATTTTGCATCGGTTTTCCCGTTTTAGCCGTGCTTCTTTTTAGTGTGCTGCTGATGGCGGCATGTGTCGGTTCCGCTCATCTTGGTGTTGGGGATGCCCTGCGGTTGCTTGCGGCAAAGCTGCCGGGGGTCGGGAGATTTGTGGATACGGACGGGATCGGTGAAGTTTATGAACGGATTCTTTTTAAGGTGCGCCTGCCGCGTGTGGTTTTGGCCGGTCTTGTCGGGGCAGGGCTGTCCGTGACGGGCGCGGCATTCCAGGGGCTTTTCCGAAATCCCCTTGCCGACCCGCATATTTTGGGCGTTTCTTCCGGCGCGGCACTCGGCGCGACCATTGCCATGCTCTTTGGCTCGGGGGCGTGGTTTTTCGGGATCAGCCTGACGGGGCTTTCGGCGTTTGCGGGCGGGCTGATCACGGTTTTTTTAGTTTATCAGATTGCCTGCGCGAAAGGCAGGGGGCGGGCGATGCACCTGCTCTTAACGGGCACGGCGGTCAGCTCGTTTTTATCCGCGCTGATTTCGTTTTTGATGACAAGGCACCAGGATGAACTGGAAAAAATTTATATGTGGACGCTGGGGAGCTTTGGCGCGGCTACGTGGGAAAAAGTCCGTTTCCTCGGGGTTTTTTTGCTTGTGGGGTGTCTTGTGCTGTTTTCAGTCAGCCGGGAATTAAACCTCCTTGCGGCGGGGGAGGACAGTGCGGTGACACTTGGCGTATCCCTGGCCGCCACGCGTGCCATCATTATCATCGCGGGAACGTTCCTTGTGGCGGCGTGCGTGTCCGTCAGCGGTGTGATTGGCTTTGTAGGCCTGATTGTGCCGCACTGTATGCGCCTGATGTTTGGGCCGGAACATAAAAAACTTTTGCCCTGTGCCGCACTGTGCGGGGCGGTACTTATGATTTTCTGTGATATGCTGGCGAGGACGGCCACCGCGCCAACGGAAATCCCGGTGGGGGTGGTGACGGCCATGATCGGGGCACCGTATTTTATATTTTTGCTTGCCCGTGAGAAAGGGGCGTAAGGACAAAGGCAGAAAAGGTGCGGCGGGAAGGAGGTTTTGTTTGGGCGGGTGGAAAAAAAATAAGGGGAGCGGATGCCCTGAATTTGCCGCTTTTCCCGAAAATGACAATGGCGTGGCAAATGATGCGCATGATGCGCAAGGAATCCGTGTGCAGGAGCTTTCGTGGGAGCCAAAAACGGCCGGGCGGGCGGTGCTGCGCGATGTAAATTTTGTGCTAAAGACAGGGCATTTTTATGGGATTATCGGCGCGAACGGCTCGGGAAAAACTTCCCTGCTGCGGCATTTGCTGCGGCTTCTGCCATCGGGAAAGGCAGTGTGCCTTGGCGGGAAATTCCTGGAGGAATACCGGCAAAAGGAACTGGCGGGGATATTATCCTATGTGCCGCAGAGCACGGTGCCGGAGGCGGATTTTACGGCGCGGGAACTTGTCATGATGGGAAGGGCACCGCATATGGGGCGTTTTGCGGCACCGGGGAAGGAAGATGAAAAGGCAGTGCAGGAAGCAATGCAGTTAACCAACTGCCTTGCCTTTGCCGACCAAAGCATCCTGTGCCTAAGCGGCGGCGAATTGCAGCGCGTTGTGACGGCGCGGGCAATCGCGCAGGGGGCAGAATGGATTTTTCTGGACGAGCCTGTCTCCCATCTGGATTTGCGCCATCAGACGGAATTGATGGAAGTGATGGCGGGGCTGTGTAAAACAAAATCCGTGACAATAGTGGCGGTACTCCATGATATCAATCTGGCAATACGTTATTGTGACGAACTGCTGGCGATGAAAGAGGGGGAGCTGTTTGCCGCAGGAAGGACGGTGGATGTCGTAAGTGCACAAAACCTGAAAGCCGTGTATGGCATGGAATTCGAGGAGGCCGTGACGGCATCGGGGAGGCGGTATCTGGTATCGGTCACCGGGGAAATGTGAACGAACCGAAAGATTGTGGCGGTGCTTTTGAGGGCAATGTTTACGGCTGCTACGTCCATGGGATTTTTGACCGGGAGGAAGTTGCCGGAAGTATTGTTAAGACACTGTACCAAAGGAAGAACCTGTGGTATTTGTTTTGGAGCAGATGAAAGGGATTGCCGTGATGCGTTGTGACAAAGATTATGGATTTGTAAAAAGTATGGGTGCAAAAGATCGGGAAGAAATCATAAAATGCCATAACCAGCTTCTTGCAAAAGCATTTTCTGACAGGTATAACATGGTTATATTGGATGAATTTAATGTGTCATATTTTTATGGGCTTCTGGATAGGGAAATGGCAGGACGGTTTATTTTGGACAAAGAAAGGGAAGCGGAAATTGTCCTGACCGGAAGGAACCCAGACCAGGTTTTCCTTGACGCTGCGGACTATGTGAGCGAGCTTTGTGCGGTGAAGCATCCGTATGAGAAGGGCATGGTAGCGAGGAAGGGAATCGAATTTTAAGGGAAGCCATGTTTGTTTGGTCCGGTTCGGCATCGGATGTAATTTGTGTGACACCGATGCCGATGTTTTGGGCTTTGCTTAAATCCTATAGGGGA
>CAYMGZ010000309.1:0-4105 GCA_964390095.1 uncultured Lachnospiraceae bacterium
ACAGTATATTACCCAGATTGGAACGGGAAACTATAATGAAAAGACATCGACGCTCTACACCGATTATTCGCTGATGACCGCATCGACGGATATTGGGCTGGAAGCATTGATGGTGTTTAACGCCCTCTCGATGGGGCAGATCTGCGAGCCGGAGACAAAGCACCTTCTGGTAGCCCCGAATGGCCTGCGGCAGGGGATTTTGCAGTTGATGGACGAGGAGATTGCGGTGGCGAAAAAAGGTGGCCACGGCTATATTGGCGTGAAGCTGAATTCGCTGACGGATAAGGTATTGATTGAAAAACTGATTGAGGCATCACAGGCAGGGGTTAAGATTGAGATGGTCATCCGTGGGATCTGCTGTCTGAATCCGGACATAAAAGGCTATACGGATAATATTACAATTATCAGTATTGTTGGGAGATTTTTGGAACATGCAAGGATATATATCTTTGGGGCAGGGGAGCGGCAGAAACTTTATATTTCGTCCGCGGATTTCATGACACGCAATACAACGCACCGCATCGAGGTGGCGGTTTGTGTGGAAGCCGACCCGCTGCGCCGCCGGATCGCGCAGATGTTTAAGACAATGATGGCGGACAATGTCAAGGGCAGGCGGATGAAACCAGACGGTACTTACGTGCGCAGGCAGGCGCGCAAGAAAGCGGTGAATTCACAGGAATTGTTCTACGCACAGGCATATGAACAGGCGGAGAAGGCACTGCGTGAGCAGCAAAAGAAGGATACAAAAAAGACAAAGAAGGCGGCAGAAGAGGGCAAGGCAGGCACGAAGGCCGTACAGAAAGCAGCAGGAAAGAAAGAAGCCGCCCCACAGAAAACGGCGGCGAAGAAAGGCTCTGGTGGGAAGAAGGAGACCGCACCGCTAAAAGAAAGCAGCAAAAAAGAAGGTAGCGGGCAGAAAACTGCGGCGGAATGAGAAGGAAAAAATAACGCGGATGCGGTTATTTTTGGGGGGCAGGCTGTGCGGAAGCGTTGCGCCTGCTGCCTTGGTACTTAAAAAATGAAAAAACGCTTCGGAATGGAGGACAAAATGAAGAAAATCGGAATCTTGACAAGCGGCGGTGACTGTCAGGCATTGAATGCGACCATGCGCGGTGTGGCAAAGGGATTGTTCAGCAGTGGGGAGAAGATCGAGATTTATGGTTTCCTAGAGGGCTACCGTGGGCTGATGCAGGGCACCTACCGGAAAATGTCGGAAAAGGATTTCTCCGGTATTTTAACGCGCGGTGGTACGATCCTTGGTACATCGCGCCAGCCGTTCAAGCAGATGCGAGTGGTTGAGGATGGTTTTGATAAAGTTAAGGCGATGAAGGAAACTTATAAAAAACTTGGTCTTGACTGCCTTGTCGTACTTGGGGGGAACGGTTCGCAAAAAAGCGCAAACATGCTGTCGGAAGAGGGGCTGCATGTGATTGGCCTGCCGAAGACGATCGACAATGATATCTGGGGCACGGATGTGACTTTCGGCTTCCAGAGCGCGGTGGAGATTGCGACGGAAGCAATCGATAATATCCATACAACGGCGGAGTCCCACGGGCGTGTGTTCATCCTTGAGCTGATGGGGCACAAGGTTGGCTGGGTAACGCTGCACGCAGGGATCGCGGGCGGCGCGGATGTCATCCTGATCCCGGAGATCCCGTATGATATCAAGGTGATTTGCAAGGCACTGCGCGACCGCGAGAAGGCAGGGAAGAGCTTTTCCATCATTGCGGTAGCGGAGGGTGCGATTGATAAGGACACGGCCGCCCTCTCAAAGAAGGAGCGCAAGGAGAAGATTGCAAATTCCAAATATCCGTCAGCGGCATATGAGATTGCGGCACAGATCACCGAGAGGACCGGGCAGGAAGTGCGCGTGACGGTCCCTGGCCACACGCAGCGCGGCGGCAGCCCATGCCCGTATGACCGCGTGCTGTCAAGCCGCCTTGGCGCGATGGGCGCGAAGCTGATTTTAAATGAGGATTACGGCAAGCTGGTTGTTATGCGCAACGACGATGTGACCGCAATCCCGCTTGCGGAGAGCGCAGGGAAGTTAAAGTATGTGGATCCGGAGGATGATATCATCGAGAGTGCGAGGATGTTAGGGATTTCGTTCGGGGATAAATAAATAGGGAACGGGATAGTTTCCGGTGCGGATGCCTTACAGGGGAGACGGTAGGGCATCCGTTTTTGGTATAATTTTCCATCCATCCTATCCCCTTTTGTACAGGTAATAATTTCCTTTTTTTCCGACCCGGTTGGCAGCCCCGACATAGTTCAATATATTTAGCGCCACATTGGCCAATGGCTGTGACACATGCGCTGCTTTTTTAAAATCTTTTGTTGTGAAGGGTTCCGGCAGTTCTGGCGGGATCAGTTTCGCATAATCCCCCAGATGGTCAATGGAAAACTCCTCATAAAGCCCGAGCGGAAGGGAATCATTTTTGGTTGCGCCCTTGCGCTTATTTTCATTAAAGCCGTCAAGGAAGCGGTATTCCTCCACATCGATCAGTGCGATGCGGATATGTAGATGTTCATTGGTGATATAATTTTTAATCCGGTACAGCTCCGGGAAAACGGCGTAAGGGGTGCCGCGTTTCGGAGATTTGCGCGGCGGTGTGACCTCACCGGTTTTCGGGTCAATGTAGCGCAGATATTTTATGTGTGCGACCGGGTAGACGATGTTTACGTCACACAGCGGCAAAAACGCGTCAAGTTTGCGGCGCAGGGTATTAAAATTGCGCGTCTGTATCTCAAAAATTTCTTTTCCGGTATAGGCATCCGCAACGAACCCGGCAAGTTTTTTCTCGTGGTGCGAAATGTCCGGTGCGTAGTAATTTTTCAAAACAGCGTGTATGGTCTTTTCGGCCAGCGTGCCGATCCCGGCGCGCTCCACATTCTGGTGGACAATGCGGTTGCATGCCTCCTCAAAACGTAAATTTTCCATAATTCCCCTCTATCATGCCGCCCGGGGCGGTATATGTTTTCCCAAAAACAAAAATATGTTCTTCCCTGATTAGTATAGCGGCTTTTTTGAAGTGCGTCAATTGTTTTTACCTGCAAAATTTTTGAGGGTTGTAAAACGGGGGAAGTGGGATTATAATGAACATAAATTGACCTGTTGTTTTATTATTTAGCGCAACGGACTAATACAGTCGGAGGGCAAGGGCGTATTTACGGTCGAGGGAAAGCGTGCAGGGAAGTATTACCTTGATTTGGCACTGACCAATAAAAAGGGCAGCAGTTTTTCTGCGCGATGTGAAGTGGAAGTTCTGAAATGCGGATTTAATTCGACCAATGTTGTCGTGGCAAAAGGCGGAACAATTAAGCCAGAACCCATGAATGCCAAGATTGTTTCATGCGGGTTTGGCTACTATGGGTATGACGAGGATTATAGCGGTATTGTAATGATAGCAAGGTCTTTGGAATACTAAAATACCCAAACTTTGCACTGGAATGAAGTTAAAGCCGTTTGCAGGGAGTTTTGGGAATGCGAAAAGAGTATGAAAAAGAAAGGGGGAGTTATGGCAAGGACAGTAGCAATCGGAAGGCAAGATTTTGAGACGATGATTACAAGAAACAATTTTTATGTGGATAAGACAGGTTTTATCAGGGAATGGTGGGAAAATGATGACGATATAACGTTGATTACCCGCCCAAGGCGTTTTGGCAAAACCCTGACAATAAATATGGTGGAGTGTTTTTTCTCTGTGAAATACGAGGGGAAGGGGGATTTGTTCTCCGGCCTGGAAATCTGGAAGGATGAAAAATTGCGAGAACTGCAGGGAACCATGCCAGTCATCAGCCTGTCCTTTTCGGGGATAAAATCCAATACTTATGAAAAAACAAAAGAGCAAATGTGTCAGTTAATCGCAAAAATTTACACAAACTATATATTTTTACAGAAAAGCAACGTACTGACAGAATGGGATCAAAATTATTTCCACCGGATTTTTAATGATATGTCGGAGGTGGATGCGCAGAATTCCCTAAGAAATCTTTGTGATTTTTTGCAGCGCTACTATAATAAAAAAGTGATTATACTTTTGGATGAGTTTGATACGCCATTGCAGGCAGCATATGTGAATGGTTATTGGGATGAGCTTGTTTC
>CAYMGZ010000310.1:0-4085 GCA_964390095.1 uncultured Lachnospiraceae bacterium
TTGCGGTTATGGATATTTTAAAAGATTATGCAAAGAAAAACCTTGTGCTGGTCATAACCCACGACCGTTCCATCCTGGACGGGGCGGACAGCATTATTGAGATGTGGGACGGAAAAATCAGCGCAGTCAAAAGCGGCAAAGGGGTATGATGATGAAACCATTTTCAGCAATATATTTTATCAGGGAAAACAAAACACGCTGTGTCCTGCTCATATTCATGCTATTTTTGAGTTATGTGGCTTACCTTGGCGGGCTTTACGTCACCAACCCGCGCGATAACTGGGAACTCCCGATCGCATATTACCGCCGGATGGTAAAGGTCAATGACATTGCAGGTGATGAGGAAAATTTTGCGCGTTTCCTTAAGGAAGTGGAGGAAAGCGGCAAAGCGACCGTAATAAAAAACGGTTCGTACAATGCGTTTAACTGGAATACGGTCATGGGCTTTGAATCCGGAACGTCCAGTTTGACGTTCCTTACGGTGCAGGATTTTAAAACCTACTGCGAAGCAATGGGGATCGCCTGCGATTTTGAAAACCTGAAATCAGGAAGCATGGTTATGAGCGAGCGCTTTGCGAAAAATGTCGGGTTGGAAATCGGGGATAAGGTGAACAAAGATTATGCGGAAAATATTTTCCGGGAGTTCACATTGGATGCGGTAACGAAAGAGGACGGTTATTCTTTGTATTTTATCACGGAGGAAGAAGATTATATGTTAAATGCCATACTAATCAGCAAGGAAGGGCTGTCCGGCGAAGAAGTTTATGAATTTGTGCGTGAGCGGAAAGAAAAGTATAATATTTATTTCCAGGATGACCTTGAGAAAAACATTGATGAGCAGATGGAAGCTTTTAATGGCATTTACATTTTTATTATTTTACTGCTCTCCGTCATTATGGCAGTGACGGTGAACGCTGCTTTTATCGGAATGTACCAGCGCAGACATTTTGAGTTTGCCGTGTACCGCGCGATTGGCATATCAAAGAAGAAGATTGTTGGAAAGATCGTTATGGAACTGATTTGTATGGACGGGATTGCATTGATCCTTGGGGGCGTGGTTTTCTTCCTTGGGCTCTATCTTTTCAACAACCTCGCGCTTTACCCGGCAGGGAAATATCTCCGGTATTTCCACCCGCTGGCATTTTCCAGTGCCCTGCTCTGCAACCTTGCGGTACTCCTGCCGTTGATGGTAACAAGGTCGCGGCAGATGTTGAGGGCGGATATCTGTGAATATTGAAAATTCCCAAACTTTATCTTGACATCCGCTTTCTGCCGTCGTATAATGCTATTGTCACTTAAGGATGGATTTAACAGTTATGGCAGAATCGCACGTTCTGCCGTGACAGGAGAAAGGAGGTAGCCTACATGATTAGATTTACAGTGCTGTTTACGAACTTTGGATTCTATGGATTTGCTGGAGATTCGGGGTTTGGATTTAATGAGTACAAATCTGTATTATATACAGGAGAATCATGTAAGGTTACCGGACTCATGTTTTCATAATAGATCTTTTTATCGTCTTTTATGAAGCCGTGGTAATCTTACCACGGCTTTTTTGCTGTACGCGGAAACAGTAAAGGACTGTTCCGGTTTCTCGGAGAAATATGTTTTCACGGGGAAATGTACGGCAAATTCTAAAAACTCTGGCGTGCTGTAGCGGGCATGGCAGAGAAATCGCGGCCGCCCTGCCTGTGAGGGTTGGCTTCTGGTTTCCGGAATGAAAAATCGTGGTAAGCAAAAGTCATCAGCCTTATGACACAGACAGAAACGGAAAGCGTTTCCACGCTGTATTGTGCCGTGGATTTCTGTTTTTCCTTTTCTGCCAGAACAAAAATAGAAATAACGGAGGAAGGTTATGAAGAAGCTGTCAAGCTATATTCTGCATTACTGGTACATTTATCTGTTTGCGATTGTGTGCCTTTTGCTGCAGGTGGGACTCGATATGCTTGCGCCGCAGGTGACCAGACGGATTGTGGATGATGTGATCGGGGAGGGTGCCGTTGATCTTTTGGCACCGCTCTTGTTCACCATTTTCCTGATCGGTATTGGGCGCTGTGTGTTTGGCTACACGAAGGAGTTTACGTTCGACTGCCTTGGGTCGAAAATCGGCACGGATATGCGCAGGAACCTGTTCCGGCATATCCAGAAACTCTCCATCAATTACTTTGACAATACAAACACAGGGGAGTTGATGTCGCGTGTAAAAGACGATGTTGATAATATTTGGGCTGCACTTGGCTATATCGGTATGTTGATCCTGGAAGTTGTTTTCCATACCGTCATTGTCATTTACTGTATGCTCCATATCAGTGTTAAGCTGGCCATCATGCCGCTTGTGATGATGCCCGTTGTGGCGGTTCTTGCGGTTTTGATGGAGAAAAAACTCGACAAGGTTTACGAGGATATTTCCGATGAGAATGCGAAATTAAATACGGTGGCGCAGGAAAATCTGGCGGGGGTGCGCACGGTCAAGGCTTTTGCGAGGGAAAAGCATGAAATCACAAAATTCCTCTCGCACAACAAGCGCTACTATGAGCTGAATATGCGCCAGAGCAAGGTATTTATCCGCTATCAGCCGCTTGTGCAGTTTATCACGAGACTGCTGCCGATTTTTGTCATTATTTACGGTGGTTACTTAAAGATACAGGGTGAGATTTCACTTGGTGAGCTTGCCGCCTTTACGGAGTACGCAAATAATATTATATGGCCGATGGAAATGCTTGGCTGGCTGTCAAACTCGTTCGCTTCGGCGGTTGCGTCCAACAAAAAACTGAAGAAAATTTATGACGAGAAGACGATGATCACGGAGAGGGAGAACCCGGTCATACTGCCGGAAGTTGCGGGGCGCGTGACGTTCGACCATGTATCGTTCGCCCTTGACGGGAAGGAAATCTTAAAGGATATTTCCTTTGACCTGCCTGCCGGAAAGACGATTGGCATCATGGGGGCGACCGGTTCCGGGAAATCGTCCATTATCACGCTTTTGCAGCGTTTTTACGATGTGGGGGAGGGGGAAATCAGACTGGATGGCGTGCCAATCAAAGATTTGACACTGCGGCAGTTGCGCAAAAGTATTTCCCCGGTGATGCAGGATGTTTTCCTGTTCTCCGACACGATCAATTCCAACGTCAAGCTTGGAAAGCGCGCGAGCACGCACAATGACCTTGTCCGCAATGCACTCGAACGCGCGCAGGCGAAAGATTTTATCGAGAATATGGAAGAGCAGTACGAGACGCAGATCGGGGAGCGCGGGGTGGGCTTGTCCGGCGGGCAGAAGCAGCGCATCAGCATGGCGCGCGCGTTCGCCAAGAAATCGCCGATCCTTGTGTTAGACGATTCCACTTCGGCGCTTGATATGGAAACCGAACACCAGATCCAGGAAAACCTCCTTGGGTTTGAAGGTACGACCAAAATCGTGATTGCCCACCGTATTTCCGCTGTCCGCCACGCGGATGAGATTATTGTGTTACAGGATGGCGGCATCGCGGAGCGCGGCACGCACGAGGAGCTTCTTTCCCAGAAAGGGCTGTATTATGATACCTATATGGCGCAGTACGGCGAGACGCTGGCACAGCTTGGCGGGATAGGGGCATGAAGTTTGTAGGGAATTCCTATCTGTGTTCCCGTCAGGATGCAATAGCTGCTCTGTGTGGGTTGACCGGAATATGATTACAGGATTTTATGCGGGATGGCAGGGATGCAACGGACCCGCCACCCGCGGAAACGAGGTTATTTATGGCAGTAAATACCGTCCGCGAGGACGAAACTTTAAAAACGGCAGGCAAGATGGCAACGCTTTTGCGTCTGTTCCGCTATCTGCTGTCCTACAGGAAAATGATTGCGTTTGTTATTTTTATCATGCTCCTCACGGTGGGGATCAGTTTGGTTAATCCGCTGATCATCGAGCACGCAATCAATGTAAACATTAAAAACAATGATATCAAGGGACTGTTAAAGCTCGGCGTGGCAGCGCTTTTTATGAACATCGCGATGATCCTGCTGATTAAACTGCGCATGTACCTGATGGCGAGAATGTCGAATGATGTTTTGGTAAAAATCAGGAACGAGCTGTACGAGCACATCCA
>CAYMGZ010000311.1:0-4070 GCA_964390095.1 uncultured Lachnospiraceae bacterium
CTAATTTGTGATCACATTTAGGACATAAAGGATAATCATTAATGATATTTTTAGTACTTTTAACAAGTGATTATAATGAGGGCATCGTACAAAACATTCCTGTTTTTGTTATTTGTCCAATAGATCATTCAAGGAGGCGTAAATGGCACATATCGCAGAATTAATCAAATATGAAGGGGATAATTCTACTTTTATCTGGAAGCATCCAAGCGAAGACTTCAATTCACTGACACAGTTAATTGTCCATGAATCGCAGGAAGCGATTTTCATGATGAACGGGCAGGCGCTGGATTTGTTCGGCGCAGGGCGCTACACATTGGAAACGCAGAATATACCGGAAATCGGGAAAATATTAAGGAGGCTGACGGGGGATCAGAGTCCATTCCACTGTGAGGTCTATTTTATTAACAAAACAGAGCAGATGGCAATCAAATGGGGAACGGACAGCAAAGTGGAATTTATGGAGCCAACCTACCATTTCCCAATACAGATTGGAGCAAGCGGGGAGATGAGCCTGCGGGCGGAGGATTCAAGGAAGTTGCTTCTGAAACTGGTCGGGACGGAGGCAATGTTAAGCCAGACAAAGCTAGTGCAATATTTCCGGGCATTCCTGATAACGCGAATCAAATCCTATCTTGCCCGTCTGATACGCGAGAAAGCAATTAATATTTTTGAAATTGACGAGCACCTTAGCGAAATCTCAGAAAACCTGCGCACAATGCTTATGCCAGATTTTGATGGGTACGGGGTGGCGTTGGAGCGTTTTTTTGTCACGACGATTGTGAAACCGGAAGGGGAGAAATCCTACGAAAAGTTTAAAACACTCCATTTCCGCCAGTACGCAGATATCACGGAAGCAAAACTGCGCCAACAGGTCAGTGTAATTGAACAGCAAACACAGGCACAGCAGATGGTCATTGAATCACAGGCAGTCGCACAAAAGCGCGCACTGGAAGGCTACACTTACCAACAGGAGCGCGGCTTTGACGTGGCGGAGAAGGTGGCACAGAATGACGCTGTTGCCCAGTTTACGAATATGGGCATGGGGCTTGGCACAATGGCAGGTGTGGGTGGGGCTGTCGCCGGGGTATTAGGAGGCAGCATCCATGGGGCGTTTGCTGATATATCAGGGCAGGCACCACCGTTTGCAGGAACGCAAAACCCAGGAAACCCGGCAGTGGGGAGTTTTTGCATCAAATGTGGGAGCCCTCTGGTCACAGGGGCAAAATTCTGTATGCAGTGCGGGGAAAAGGTGCCGGAAATTTCTGCCGGGGCGCTTATTTGCCCGGATTGTAAAGTGAGTGTCTTTGGAAAATTCTGCCCGGAATGCGGCAGAAAACTGATATAAAAAAGATATGACGCATGGCACAGGAAAGCGGTAAGCGTCAGAAGGGGGCTTTGGTAATGAGGGAAAAATGGTTTTTAAAAGTATATGTGGTGGTGTGGCTCGTGGCAGTCATACTCTTCCACATACTTATGTTTGCGCTTCCAAATAATCTGTTAGATCCAAGTACAGGAAGGTTTTGGATTGTCTATAGTGCTATCATCGTAAGCTTTTTGGGGCAGGCGGGCTGCAGTTGGCTGTATGCGAGCCGAAAGAGGAAGCAGGAACGTTTTTTGATGTTCCCGGTAGCCGCCATCGGCTACACGGCATTGCTGGCAAGCTTCCTGCTTGGGGTGGAGGCAGTGGCCAAGCCATTTTTGCCGGATTGGATGGTTGCGGCTGCGGCAATCGCGGCAGGGGCATTTTATGCGCTTTCCGTAGTCAAAACCGCGGCTGCGGCGGAGATGGTCATGGAGCTCGAAGACCGGGTGGAAGAGCAGACAAGCCGGCTCCGCTCAATGACGGCACAGGCGCGGGCGTTAAGCCAGTCCGCAGATGGGGATATGAAAAAATATGCAAAGGCAGTGTACGAGGAACTGCGTTATAGCGACCCGGTATCCGCACCGCAGATGTTTTCGGTAGAGGAGGGGTTAAAGGAAGTGTACGATGCTTTTTCCAAGGCGGTGCGGGAGAAAGACGAGGTACTTGCGGCACAGCGGGCGAAGGAATTCAGTAGTTTGCTCAAAGCAAGAAATGAATTGTGCAAGGGGAGCAAACATTAAAGGTCCAGAAAAAACATAGGGCGGATAGCAGCGAAAAACGGGCAGCTATCGTCAATCAAAACAGGAAAGGGGAAAGAAGAAATGGCAATATATAAGTGTAAGATGTGCGGCGGAAGCCTGGAAATCAGCCAAGATATGCGAGTCTGTGAATGCCAGTACTGTGGGAGCAGGCAGACACTGCCAAAACTTTCGGATGAGAAGAAAAGTAGCTTGATAGACCGGGCGAACCATTTCCGGCGCAACAATGAATATGATAAGGCAATGGCGTTCTACGAGCAGATTTTAAATGAGGATACGGAGGATGCGGAAAGCTATTGGTCATTGGTGCTCTGCCGTTACGGAATCGAGTATGTGGAAGACCCGGCGACCCACCGGAGGGTGCCGACCGTCAACCGTGCGCAGTTCGCCTCCGTCTTTGCGGACGAGGACTATAAGGCGGCATTGAAATATGCGGATGGTGAGCAGCGGGGGATCTATGAGGCGGAGGCGCGGGAAATCGAGCGCATCCAGAAAGGAATCTTGGCGATTTCAAGTAAGGAAGAGCCATTTGATGTGTTTATCTGCTACAAGGAAAGTGACGCGAACGGGAGGCGCACCCCGGACTCGGTGCTGGCAAATGACCTGTATTACCAGTTGACGCAGGAAGGCTTCAAGGTCTTTTTTGCGCGCATAACCTTGGAGGACAAGCTTGGGAGTGCCTACGAGCCTTACATATTTGCGGCGCTGAACAGCGCGAAGGTGATGGTCGTGCTCGGCACGCGGCAGGAGTATTTCAATGCGGTCTGGGTGAAAAACGAGTGGAGCCGCTTCCTTGCGCTGATGAAAGGAGGGGCGAAAAAGACGCTGATCCCTGCCTACCGGGATATGGACCCATACGATTTGCCGGAAGAATTCGCGTACCTGCAGGCGCTTGATATGGGGAAACTGGGGTTCATGCAGGATTTGATCCGTGGGATTAAGAAACTGACCGGGGAGACGGAGAAGAAGGAGACTGCGGCGGCATCCGCTTCCCGCGATGCGGCCGCTCCAATCGCGTCTTCCGGTACGGCAGATGCATTGGTGAAGCGCGCCTATCTTGCTTTGGAGGACGGGGATTTTAAACAGGCGGATGCATTCTGCGAGCAGGCGTTAAACCTTGACCCGGAAAATGCGAGGGTATATGTGGCAAAACTGATGTCCGAGATGCAGGTGAGAAAACAGGAAGAACTGGGGGAAGGGAAAGAAGCCTTAGAGGGGAAAAACTATTTCCAGAAGGCGCTCCGGTTCGCGGGGGACGGGCTGAAGGCAGAGCTGAACCGCTATAATGAGATGATTATCGGAAGAGGAAAGGATAGTATTTACGGGGAAGCCGAGGCGCTGATGGAAAAAAGCGGGCAGATGACAGAACTGAAGGAGGCACTGTGTCTTTTGGATGGGGCCATCGCGAAATTTGAAAGTATGCTTGGATGGAGGGATAGCGGGGAGAAGATAGAAGAATGTAAAAACCGGAAAAAGGATTGTGTTTACAAAGAGGCCGAAAGGCTGATGGAAAAAAGCGGACAGACAGAAGAGATGGAAAGTGCGATACAGTTTCTTGAGGAAGCGATTGGAAAATATACGGAATTGTTAGGGTGGAAGGATAGCAAAGGTCAGATGGAACGATGCAAGGAGATGATTGTCCAATGCCAAATCAGGCAAGAAGAGAACAGGAAAAATGAAATTTATGAAAAGGCAGAAGAGCTATTTGGATTATTGGGAGAGAAAAATCGGAAGTCTAGGACTTTTTATCAAAAAATTAATATCCTTACAGAAGCAATGGAAAAATACGAAAGTATTCAAGAATGGAAGGATGGAAAAGAGAAGATACATCAGTGTGAGACGGTAAAAGCAGAATTGATAAAGCAATTTGAAAAGGAGGGAAAAAAGAAGAAAAAGTCTGCATTGTCGGCTCTGGTGTTGGTATTGTTGGTTATGGCTTCAGGAGT
>CAYMGZ010000312.1:0-4067 GCA_964390095.1 uncultured Lachnospiraceae bacterium
AGGTCTTCCCCGCCGTATCCTCCCCCTCGGCGATCGGGTAGAAGGAAACGACTTCCTTCCTTTCCCCAAATGGCTTTTGGTGTGCAATCGCGGAATCGACCTCAATCGCGTCATATTTTGAAAGGTACTCCGAATCCAGCCAGTTTAAGCGCTCCTTTGCGTCCATATTGCCGTACAGGTAGATGTAGCTGTTGGACGGATGGTAGAATTTCCTGTGGAAATCCAGGTAGTCCCCGTAAGTCAAATCCGGGATATTTTTTGGGTCACCGCCGGATTCCACGCCGTAGGCATTGTCCGGGTAGAGCGAGTGCATGATACCCCTCCAGAGCATCTGCTCCGGCGAGGAGAATGCCCCCTTCATCTCATTGTACACAACGCCGTTGATGGAGAGTTCCCCCGCCTCCGATACCTCGTAATGCCAGCCCTCCTGCATGAAGATTTCCTCGTGGTGGTAGATGTTCGGGTGGAACACCGCATCCATGTAGACGGACATCAGGTTCTTAAAGTCCTGTTCGTTGCAGCTTGCCACCGGGTACGTGGTGTGGTCCGGCGACGTGAAGGCGTTGAGGAACGTATTGAGCGATCCCTTGATCAGCTCCACGAACGGATCCTTGAGCGGGTATTTCTCCGAGCCGTTGAGCACGGTATGCTCAACGATATGCGCCACGCCCGTGCTGTCCTTCGGCGGCGTGCGGAAACCTACCGAGAATACTTTGTTCTCATCCTCGTTTGAGAGCACGCACACGCGCGCACCGGATTTTTTGTGGCGCAGCATCACACCTTGGCTGCGGCTGTCTTTTAATTCCTCCTCGTACATCAGCTCGTAGGCCGGTGTCAACATTTCTTTTCCTGTCATTCTTTCCTCCTATTTTGAGTTCCGCATATCCCCTGCACAGCGCCCTTTCCGTGGAAGGGGGTTCTGTCCGCATGGCTCCCAGAACCCCCTTCCGGCGCTGTTCCGGGGATATGCTGTTTTGAGTTCCGCATATCCCCCTTCCAGTACCAATGACCGGGGAATCGAATTTCTGTCCGCATGGCTCCCAGAAATTCGATTCTGGCACTGTCCGGGGGATATGCTGTTTTGAGTTTTGCATATTTCTATTTCTTTGTATAACGGTTCAGGCGCTGCACGGTTTCCATCACTTCGCTGAGGCGGGAGGTCGCATTGTCTGCCTCGTTGCTGTTTTCTTTGCTGAAATCTGCCGCGACCTGCGAGCTTGCCGTAATCTGCTCACTGGTTGCGGACAGCTGGCTGATATTTTCCACAATCGTATCGTTTGCCTTCGCTAGCGCCGCAATTTTGTCATCCACTTCCCCGACATTTTTCGACAGGGCATCCATATCCCGGCTGATCTTCATAAAACTTTCCGATGCCACGTCAATGCAGGTATTTTGTTCATCGGTTGCTTTCAAGGACCCGGCAACGGCTTCCATTGCCGTCTGCGCATTCTGCGCCAGTTCCCCCGTAATCTTGGCAATATCCTCCGTTGATTTCCTTGTCTGCTCCGAAAGCTGGCGGATTTGCTCCGCCACCACCGAAAAGCCCCTTCCTGCTTCCCCTGCCCGCGCACTCTCAATGGAGGCATTTAAGGCAAGGAGGTTTGTCTGGCTCGAAATGCTGAAGATCATGCCGGCAATTGACTGTACTTCCTTTGTTTTTTCCTGAAGATGGTGCATGGAATCCGATACCCCGCCATTGAGCTCATTGATCTGCTTTGCCTGCTCCCGCATCTGCTTCATGGCATCCATGCTTCCATCGACCGTCCGCCCGGAATTCTCCACCAGTTCCACCATATCCTTTGAAAGCTTCTGTGTGGCACCGATTGCTTCCTGTATCTGCTGTGTCATGATGGTCTGCTGCTGGATGTTATCTGCCGTTGTCTGTGTACCGGTCGCAATTTCCTGCAAGGAATTGTACACAAGGTTTGTCGAATTTTGGAGCTTTCCCACAAGCTCCGTCACCTCGGCCGTACCCTGTGATACTTTATCCGCCGTGTCAAGGATATCCTGCATCATGATCTGCTGTAATTTCTTTTCATCCTGCATTGTATAGTAAGAATCATGGTCAAAACGTTTCACCCATTTTACAACGCGCATGGCGGCAATGATAATCATCACCAGCACGAACACTATGCTGAATTCCCCGGTATCAATTGCCCCCTGCCTGCCAAGGTTCAACATGCGCAGCAGGATAACCACCCCGATCATCCCGCATATGATCTCCAAAATCCTCATGTCATAATACAGGAGCGCCGCAATCAGCACCGGAACGACCATGAACACATCGCCAGGATTATTCGCCGTGACGGCGAGGAACATATACGCAACCATGAAAGGCATGATACACAGATAACGGAACAGCTTTTCCCTGCGAAAGCGGAGCATCCCAAAGATTGTACATGCCATCGCGACCAGAAGCAGCAAAAGCATAATCGATTTTGTCACACTGCGTGCGCCATCGATCATCGTGATCACTCCCGTGAACACCTGCAATGCCAAAATACCGATTCCGACCGTCAGGTTTGCCCGTGCCTGGCGTTCAACGCGGTCGCTGTATTGGCGCACCTTTACCTGAAAATTCTCTGCATTTGTGGAAAATTTATTCCCTACTGTATTATCCATCTTCATTCTCCCTCATCATCGCTGTCTTCTTGTCATTTCCCCACGCCTTTTCGGATGTTCAAAAATTACCGGACA
The DNA here is from genome assembly GCA_964390095.1 of uncultured Lachnospiraceae bacterium. Taxonomy (GTDB): domain Bacteria; phylum Bacillota; class Clostridia; order Lachnospirales; family Lachnospiraceae; genus RGIG4057. Next base: position 2,698 of record CAYMGZ010000312.1, read on the forward strand.
GAAAATTTATAAATCGTCACCGACTCAAATTCCTTGCCGGCAGCAAGCCTGCCACCCGGGAATTCCGGGATGTTTAGCGTGTTCGGGAAAAACTGCGTCTCAAAACAGATGGCATCACGGGCATGGTATACTTTGCCGCCCTTGCCTTTCTCCACGCCGTCAATGTGGTTGGCCGAATAAAACTGCATGCCCGGAAGATCCGTAAACACTTCCATCACACGGCCGCTCTCCTCCTCGTAAAGTTCCGCCACTTTCTCCACATCGCCATCCTCAAAAAGACCTCCCATCGCAGTATGGTTTAATACGTAATTGTGGTCATAACCAAAACCTTGCTTTAACGGTTCATAGTCGGCTTCAATATCCTGCCCAATGGTCTTCATTGTCCTGAAATCCATCGGCGTACCCGTCACGTCCACGTACCCGCCCGTCGGGATCAGCCCCGCATCCGTCGCCGTGATCCGGTCCGCGCCAATCCACACCTTATGGCCGAGCACCGTGCCGCTGCCCTCACCCTTCAAATTAAAATAAGAATGGTTGGTCAAATTCAGCACCGTATCCTCGTCGGACACCGCAAAATATTCAATCACAAGCTCATTGTCATCCGTGAGCGTATAGCCGACGGCCAAATCCAGGTTCCCCGGGAACCCCTGTTCCATGTCAGGGCTAAGGCGTGAGAACTCGACCGTCATATTGCCCGCCTCCTCCATGGTCTCCGCCTCGTACATGTATTTGTTGTAGCTCTTTTTCCCGCTGTGGAGGCAGTTTTCCCCGTCGTTTTTCTCCACCTCGTATGTTTTCCCGTTCACCGTGAATTTCGCGCCCGCAATGCGGTTTGCCACGCGCCCAAGGAAAGAGCCGTACCCTGGTGCATTCCCCTCATAGCCTGACACATCGTCATAGCCCAGATTGACATCCGCAAATTTCCCTTCCCGGTCCGGCACAATGATTTCTACGATCACCGCCCCGAAATCCGACACCGACACCTTCATACCGTTCTTGTTCTCCATAGTATAAAGCGTCGCCTTTTCCCCGGCCTTTGTCACACCGAAACTTTTCTTTGTGATACCCATAAGCTCCTCATTTCCGCGCCGGTTTTTAAGTGCCAGAAAACGGTTTCTGGGCAGCCCCGGCGCTGTTTTGTTGGTTCCATAGCTTTTCCCGACGTAATTATACCATTTTTCTCCCGCCTTGTACAGCAAAAAAACTATTTTCAAAACCAAAAGGGCTAACCTTGCGGCTAGCCCTTAATCATTGCGTTTCTAACATTTAGAACGTTTTCCTGTATAAAATTTTTACAATTTATATGAGAAAAAGGCACTCTAAAAACTTGTTGATTATAATTAGGTTACGTTTGTTGACTGCGTTCCATT
>CAYMGZ010000313.1:0-3639 GCA_964390095.1 uncultured Lachnospiraceae bacterium
TTCTTTTTTTGTGATTTCCCGCAAACCTGGTATAATATCCTTTGGAACAGGGAAATGTAAATATAAGTTTAACACAGGGAAAAATTGTACAAAACCACGGAAAATGAAAAGAAATCAAAAAGAAAAATACCGAATGATGACAACTCCAAAAACGTTTTCGGAGCAATTTGCGGAATATTCCACAAAAAAAGTTAATTTAATCTGAAAATATGTATCGATTTTGCTTCCTTTTTTTTGATTTTGTGGTATAATAGGGTTGGATATTAAAAATGCCATAGGTTGATGCATTTTCTGCATGAATCGTCTTAGTGCATATAAGGCATATCCCTTTGGTATGATATCAAGTAAAATGCGACAAGAGGTGATAGCGTGATTAAGAAAGAAATGATCGCCATGCTTTTGGCAGGCGGACAAGGCTCGAGGCTCGGTGTCTTAACTTCAAGCATCGCGAAGCCCGCAGTGGCCTTCGGCGGTAAATACCGTATTATTGATTTCCCGCTGAGCAATTGTATTAACTCTGGTGTGGACACCGTAGGTGTTCTGACACAGTATCAGCCATTAAGATTAAATACGCATATTGGGATTGGTATTCCGTGGGATTTGGACCGCAATATCGGTGGCGTTTCCATCCTCCCGCCGTATGAGAAGAGCACAAATGCCGAATGGTATACCGGAACGGCAAATGCGATCTACCAGAACTTAAAGTACATGGAATACTACAATCCGGAGTATGTCCTGATCCTTGGCGGCGACCATATTTACAAGATGGATTACGAGGTGATGCTTGATTTCCACAAGTCGAACAAGGCAGACATCACGATCGCGACCCTCCCGGTACCGATGGAGGAAGCGAGCCGCTTCGGTGTTGTGATCACGGATGAGAGCAAGCGCATCCTTGAGTTTGAGGAGAAGCCTCCGAAGCCTAGGAGCAACCTGGCATCCATGGGTATTTACATCTTTACATGGAAGGTACTGCGTCAGGCCCTGATTGACCTTTCCGAGCAGCCGGGCTGTGATTTCGGGAAGCATATCATCCCGTACTGCCATGGGAACGGGAACCGTGTCTTTGCCTACGAGTACAATGGCTACTGGAAGGATGTCGGAACGCTGCAGTCTTACTGGGAATCCAATATGGAGCTCATCGACATTGTGCCGGAATTTAACCTCTATGAGGAGTTCTGGAAGATCTACACAAAGAGCGATGTCATCCCGCCGCAGTACATAGCGGAGGATGCTGTGATTGAGCGCTGTATCATCGGTGAGGGGACCGAGATTTACGGTAAGGTTTACAATTCCGTCATCGGTGCGGGCGTAACCATCGGCAAAGGTGCGGTGGTGCGCGATTCCATCATCATGAAGAATACCGAGATCGGTGAGAATACGACTGTCAATAAGGCGATCATTGCCGAGAACTGCGTGATCGGCTTTGAGTGTGAACTTGGCGTGGGCGAGGAAGTACCGAACGTGAAGTTCCCGAAGATTTACACGGATGGGCTGGTGACGATCGGCGAGGATTCGGTTGTGCCGAACAACGTAAAGATCGGAAAGAACACCGCGATTTCCGGCGGTACGACATTGGATGATTACCCGAGCGGCATCCTAAAGAGCGGTGAAAGTATTATTAAGGCAGGTGACTTGAAATGAGAGCGATAGGAATTATTTTAGCCGGGGGCAATTCCAGCCGGATGCGTGAACTGTCAAATAAGCGTGCGATTGCGGCGATGCCTGTTGCCGGCAGCTACAGGGGGATTGACTTTGTATTAAGCAATATGTCGAACTCCCATATCCAGAAGGTAGCGGTGCTGACCCAGTATAATTCCCGCTCCTTAAACGAGCACCTGAGCTCGTCGAAATGGTGGGATTTCGGAAGAAAGCAGGGCGGTCTGTATGTATTCAACCCGACAATCACGGCGGACAACGGTTTCTGGTACCGCGGCACGGCGGATGCGATTGCGCAGAACCTTACCTTCCTGCGCAACAGCCATGAGCCGTATGTGGTCATTGCATCGGGCGACGGTGTTTATAAGCTGGATTACAACAAGCTGCTCGAATACCATATCGAGAAGAAGGCGGACATCACCATTGTGACGAAGACGATGGAGAGCGATGAGGATTGCACGCGTTTCGGCGTTGTCCAGACGGATGAGGACGGGCGCATCACAAGGTTCCAGGAAAAGCCGCTTGTGGTGGCATCGAACCTGATTTCGACCGGTGTCTACGTGATCCGCAGGAGGCAGCTGATCGAGATGATTGAGAAGGCGATGGAGGAGGACCGCACGGACTTTGTAAAGGATGTGCTTGTCCGCTATATCGACCTGAAGCGGATTTATTCCTACGAGATGACGGACTACTGGAGCAACATCGCGAGCGTGGAATCCTACTACAAGACAAACATGGATTTCTTAAAGAAGGATATCCGCGATTACTTCTTCAAGCAGTATCCGGACGTATATTCCAAGATCGACGACCTTCCGCCGGCAAAGTACAATCCGGGTTCGGTCGTAAAGAACAGCCTTGTGTCAAGCGGCTGTATCATCAACGGTGTCGTGGAGAACTCCGTTCTGTTCAAGGAAGTTTATGTCGGTAACAACTGTACGATCAAGAATTCAATTATCTTAAATGATGTGCATATCGGTGACAACACTTACATCGAGAATTGTATCGTTGAGAGCCGTGACACGATCCGGGCGAACACGACACATATCGGTGAGAACGGCGAAGTCAAGATTGTCGTTGAAAAGAATGAGAGGTATGGCTTCTGATCGCGGCCGTTACCGGAAGGTTTTATCAAACCATTGATTGGCGCAATACCCCGAATGGTCGGGCGTATACAGAAATATATTATGAAAAAGCTTCTCAGGATCCGGTTCCTAATATGTGCAAGGAGGCGCAAAGCTGCATTTTATACATCTAGGAATCCTGCTCTTGGAGCAGTATACATCTTTTGTGTGTACGTGCGTTCCCGCGCGGTCCCGGATTCTGGGGAATATGTCAAGGAGGATACATATTTATGCAGATAACAGATGTACGTGTGCGCAGGGTGACGAAGGAAGGTAAGATGAAGGCTGTTGTTTCCATCACGTTGGATGATGAGTTTGTAGTGCACGATATCAAAGTCATTGAGGGAGAAAAAGGACTTTTTATCGCAATGCCGAGCCGTAAAGCGGGGGACGGGGAATACCGCGACATTGCACATCCGATCAATTCCGTGACGCGCGACCGGATCCAGAAAACGATTTTGGACCGCTATGAGGAGGCGCTTTCACAGGAAGAGTATGAGGAACAAGACGCATAGAAGTCAGGGAAGGATGGGGTATGGCTGTTTGTGGCCATGCCCTATCCTGTTTTATGCACAGGGGCGCGAATGGAGTATACTTGCTGACGCAACACGCGCCCCGCATGATTTCCGGTTAATTTATTTTGGCGCTGTCACACGAAATGGAAAATATACAAAATATGGGATTTTATAAAGAAAACCATGCCATATCTTGTAAAGTTTTTCTTCATGTGGCAGCCCTGGCGTTATGGGGGGAATATGAAACATTGCATTTATGAATTCTGGTTTTACATCCGGAAAAAACCGTTGGCGATGATTCTCACAATTTTGATCAGCGCCCTTGGGGGTATGCTTATGCTTTG
>CAYMGZ010000313.1:3649-4066 GCA_964390095.1 uncultured Lachnospiraceae bacterium
ATATTTATGAGGAAGGGAAATACAGCACATTGGCGGATTGCTTTTATGATGATGTGGAACGCGAATTAAAGGCGAAGCCGCAGTATTGGAATATATTAAAGGAATTTAACACGATGCTGCATTCTTCTGATATGTTTGAGTATCTTGAAATCAGGAAGCAGTACAGCGAAGTTTTTGATTACCGTGGAAAAGATGAGAATTTGTCCCATTATGAGGATGGGGATGTAACTCGGGTACAGCAGCGGGGAACGGATATTTTTTCCAATATTAAGGCGATCTGGCTTGGAAGTGAAGTTTTCGGGCATTTCCATTTGGATGTTTCAGAAGGGCGGCTTTTTGAAGCGGATGAGTATGAATATTATTTTGGAAAAGAACAGGATGTTTATATGCCAGTCCTGATGGGAAGCAATTTTTTGG
>CAYMGZ010000314.1:0-4019 GCA_964390095.1 uncultured Lachnospiraceae bacterium
CAAAAAGTAAGAACCCACATGGCCAAAATAAAGGCGGGAAACTGCACCTAGCGCAGTCTCCCGGGTTCATACCTCACGCGTTTTTCTAAATTTTTCTCAACCAGGGAGAGCCTCCGCTCAAGCGTCTCCTTGTCATCCGGCATCAGGTCGATGGAAAGCTCAATGCTCGTCATCAGCTCCTCATCCAGCTTCCCACGGATCTCCCGCAGCACGGAAAGCTTCTGTGCCGGTGTCTCTGCATCCAGGAAACGCAAAAGCTCCGGCCGTACTTTTTCGGCATCCGGGTTATCCCACTCCGGTGCAGGCTTCTCCCCCGCAAAAGATGCCGCCTGCGCCGAAACACTTCCGTCCTTTTTGATTTCCCGCATCTCAACATTTGCATGTTCCATCGTCTCTACCCGAAAAGCAGGCAGCACTTTAGCCCCTGCGGATGCAGCGGCACCCCCATCCAGAATTTCTTCCAATACAACACGCTCAAATCGGTACCGTGCCGTAGTATCCGGATATTTTTCCCGGTCAACCTGGCTTAAAAATTCCTCCAGGCTGCGGACGTACCAGCAACGGTTCCCGTCAAGTGCCCAATAAACCACCATCTGCCGCATTGTTTCCGCATCATATGCCATACCAACGATCTGGTATAAATTCCCTTTAAAATGCCTGTAAAATTCCCCTGCCACCGGCAGGCTCCTCTCCCTTTCCATATCCTGTTATATACCCCAAACCTTTCCCGCCGCTAAAGCCAGGAAACAAAGCTTCACGGCTTTTTCTTTTTCTGCGCCTTCGCCTGCTTTTTCCGGTAATCCTGATAATATTGTGCTACCTCCTGCGTCACAAGGCGCGCACGCACCATAAGCTCCATGTCCTTCCTGAAATCTGCATCCTCCGCTTCCTCATCCGCCATCCGCTTCAGCATCGCGCTGATCTTCCCCTTGTATTCCTCCGAGGACAAAACCTGGTCCATCAGCAAAATCTTCGCCTCGGATGCCATCTGGTAATATTCCCCATACCGGTCATCCACGACCCCCCGGAAAACAATCGGTACCCGGAGCACCGCGCGGACATTTTTCACCGAAGTATTCGTGATGCGGACCCCCGGTGCAATCACATAAAGGTTTTTGGTGTAATACCTGCGCGCACCGGCCTGACGCTCCTTGTACGCGGGGAGGTATTGCTGGTACATCGCATTCACAACCGACGGCTGGCGCAATTGTACATATTCGTTAAGCGGGTTGACCTCCACATTTTTCATGTAAGTGATCTCCGTCACCTGCGACATCGGGATGGCAAGGTTGCGGGGCTTATTTTCCAGAACCAGGAAATTCAAGTATCCCTTTGCCTTCCAAAGGTATGCGGGTGCCTGCTTTACCCCACCCTCCTCATAGGAATCAACCATGACCTGCACATGCGCGGTACTGACCCGGTAAGCAATTAAGAGCTGCTCAATATCATCCTTTGTCATATCCGCAAGACTGTCAAACTGCTTTTCCAGGATGGCCTTCTTCTTATCCTTCGCCCGCCCTTCCAGAAACTGCGTTTCCCCGAAACGGACGGACTGCAAAAGCACAACGTCCATGACAAAGGAAAAAACCGCCAAAAGTCCCCATAAAATCCCACTTCCGCTTGCCGCAAGCACACACCCGGCTCCCGCAAAAAGGAACAATGCAATCGCGGTAATCAGAATCCGTTTTGTCTTCGCGTTGCCGTAACGCAGCGCATTCCAATACTTTCTCATACCTCCCCCGCCTGCCCCCTCACATGGATCCGGATGCATCCCAGAGCACAATCTCCCCTGCCTTTAGCGATTCCTTAACCAGGATTGTGCGCTGGTTCGAAGAACCTTTAAAACGCAGGTTGACATTGTGCAATTCCTCGACGAAACGCCCATCCACCAAAACATCAAGGTAGGATAGAAACTCCCTTGTCTCCTCCCACTCCCCGCACATCCGCCCGCAAATATCCTCATCGAAAAGGTAGCCGGAAAAACACCAGATATCCTTGTCCGGGTATTTTTCCTTCACGCGGCGCAAAAGCGGCAAAAGACCGGCCTGGTTGCCGTGCTCAAACGGCTCCCCGCCAAGCAGGGAAAGCCCGCGCACATAGCTTGGTGCAAGATAGGAAAGCACTTGCCCTACCGTCTCCTTTGTGAAAGGCTTTCCGTAGGAAAAATCCCATGCCTCGCGGTTAAAACACCCCGGGCAGCCCCTTGTACAGCCGCTGACAAAGACCGAGACACGCACCCCGGGACCGTTCGCGATATCATATTGTTTTATATCAGCGTAATTCACCACCCACCTCCGTTTCCATGCCGCTTTTGCCCTGGCATAATAAAGAACTTTTCTTTCCCTACTATATATGCAGCACACGCGCGTTGATTTCCTTGGTCTTGCCGACATTCCAGAAATTCTCGCCCAGATACCCGCAGGTACGGCGTGTCACGTTCATCTTCGCGTGGTCCTTGTTCCCACACTGCGGGCATTCCCACTCCAGGTTCTCATTGATCTTGATCTCCCCGTCAAAACCGCACACATGGCAATAATCCGACTTCGTGTTAAACTCCGCATACTGGATATTGTCGTATATGAATTTTACCATCTCCTCCAGCGCCTCAAGGTTGTTGCGCATGTTCGGGATTTCCACATAGGAGATTGCGCCGCCCGACGAAATGACCTGGAACTGGCTCTCAAACCGGAACTTCGAGAACGCATCGATTTTCTCACGCACATCCACATGGTAAGAATTTGTATAATAGCCCTTATCTGTCACATCCGGGATCTCGCCAAAACGTTCCTTGTCAATGCGCGCGAACCGGTAGCACAGCGACTCCGCCGGTGTCCCGTAAAGGCCAAAACCAATCCCTGTCTCTTCCTTCCAAGTGTCCGTCGCCCTGCGCAGCCGCTTCATCACACGCAGCGCAAAGTCCAGCCCCTTCGGGTCGGTGTGGCTTACACCGGTCATCAGTTTTGTCACCTCGTACAGCCCGATATAGCCGAGCGAAATGGTTGAGTAACCACCATGCAGAAGCTTGTCGATCTTCTCGCCCTTTTTCAGCCGCGCGATCGCCCCATACTGCCAGTGGATCGGGCTTACGTCCGAGATTGTCCCCTCCAGCGCATAGTGGCGGCACATCAATGCCTCAAAACAAAGCGACAGGCGCTCCTCCAAAAGCTGCCAGAATTTCTCCTCATCCCCCCGCGCGATAATACCGATCTGCGGCAGGTTTAAACTGACCACCCCTTGGTTGAAACGTCCTTCAAATTTATACTCACCGTCCTCATCCTTCCACGGTGTCAAAAAACTGCGACAGCCCATGCAGCTGAACACATTGCCCTCATAATTCTCGCGCATCTTTTTTGCCGAAATGTAATCCGGGTAAAGGCGTTTCGCGGAACATTTCACCGCAAGCTTCGTGATGTAGTCGTATTTCCCGCCCTTTAAACAATTATGCTCATCCAGCACATAAATCAATTTCGGGAAGGCAGGCGTGATATATACGCCCTTTTCGTTCTTGATCCCCTCCAGCCGCTGGCGCAGGATCTCCTCCACGATCATCGCGTTTTCTTCCAGATACTCGTCATCCTTGTCAAGGTTTAAAAACAACGTCACAAACGGCGACTGCCCGTTCGTCGTCATCAAAGTGTTGATCTGGTACTGGATCGTCTGGACACCGGACTTTAGTTCATCCTGCACGCGGTCTGCAATCAGTTCCCCAACCACCTCACCCGAAAGCCTGCCCGCAAACTCCTCCTCGTAGCGTTTCCGGTATTTCTCCCGCGTGATGCGCAGATATTTCCCAAGATGCCGCACATCCACCGACTGCCCGCCATACTGGCTGCTCGCCACGGCGGAAATGATCTGCGTCATGACCGTACATGCCACCTGGAAGCTCTTTGGGCTCTCGATCAGCTTCCCATTCATGACCGTCCCGTTCTCAAACATATCTTTGATATTGATCAGGCAGCAATTAAAGATCGGCTGTAAAAAATAATCCGCATCATGGAAATGCAGCACCCCCTCCTCAT
>CAYMGZ010000315.1:0-4004 GCA_964390095.1 uncultured Lachnospiraceae bacterium
CCCCGCCTGGCACGGCCAGGGAAAACCACGAAAAAAGCACTTTCGTTTCGGCAAAATGCGACAGCGCGGTGTCGGAGGAGGGAAAATCCGGGAAGGATAGCCCGCCTTTATAAAATGGGGAACAATAATCGATCAGGCAATCATAATTTCTCAAAATCAATTCTTTTGTCAGTCCGCTTTCGGACATGATATCCAGCGGTGTCACAAGCATGTGGTAAAACCCACGGCAATAAACAACGCAAAGAACACCGAGGCAGAGCAGTGCAAGGAAAAATGAAAATCCGGAAATCGTGGTCAGCAGCAATGGAAAAACCTCCTGTCGGCAGGAGGTTTTGATCTCCTGTTGGTATGTTAAAAAGAGTTTGTGCCGACAAAGAGGTTTTTATGCAAAGATTGCTGTATCACGCCCGGATATCAAACGAATACCGTTTCATCGATGCATTCCCGGCTTCCGGCGAGAGCATGTCGTGCACCGGGTTGGTGGTCTGGTCACGTTTTTCAACACGGGCATCGAGCGTGTATCCTTTCTGTTTCAGCATGGTGGCAAATTCCGACATATTTTGCGTGGTAAGCGAGGCACTGATGGCATCCGGCAGGTAAAAGCGCGCCGTGACGAGCTGGTCGGCGAGGGTGAGGTGGACATCCAGCGGCCCTAAGTTTTCCATGTCAAGGTGCAGCAGTACACGCGCGGCGTTGGAAGGGTCTGTGGCGGCGCGGCGGTTTGTGTACACATAAAGTTCCGCGTGTGCGTTTTTCCCGGAGAGCTTCAGCGGAAGCTGCACATAAGGGAAAAACTGGTTGAGCGCTTTCATAAAATCAATGTTTTCGCGGATGCCGGCGGCGGTGTCCTGAAAGGCAGGCGCGTCCACGCTGCGGGAAGGAAGCTTTTCGATGAAGGAAAGGTCTTTGTCGAGGCGCGCATAAAAATCGGCGATGCCATTTTTTTTGGTCAGGGTTTCCGGTTTCATGGAAAAACGGTCTTTTAACATTTGTTTTAAAATTTGCTGGTATGTGCCGGATGACAGATAGGAAGCATCGGAAGTGTCGGAATCCCCGTTCCCGTCTTTTGCGTCAAGCAGCATGGAAAGGAGTTTTTCCACCGTGATTTCCCCTTCCTCCAGTTGTTTTAAGGCATCGTCCGGCACTTTGCCTTTTAGGAGGTTCCCTAGTTCAAGGCGCTTTGCTTTTGGCAGGATGGCACCGAGTTCCGAGCGGTTTAAACAGAGGGTGGAAAATTGTCCGAGCAGGTTGTAAATTTCCGCTGTCTGCAGGGCGGCCGGAAGCATCGCCGCCGCCTCCGGCAGGGTTGCCGTGAGTGGTGTTGCAGGTGCCAACGGCTCGGCAGGTGCCTGTGCGGGTTTTGTGGCGGAACTGCCTGCACCGAACAGGCTTCCGGCGCTTTGGATGAGCGAGCGGAACAGGGAGGTGACAGGGGAGGAATGCGTTGCCCTATCGGTTGCCTGGGAAGCATTCCCTTCGGTTTCTGTGGAAGTGTTTCCGGTGCCATCCGTGCCATTTTCTGCCTCCGTTGCGCCGGACGGGGCATTTGCGCCATTGTCCGGGGCAGAAATATTTTGGGTGGTTTCCCCGGTTTCTAAAGTGATGGCACCCGCAAGGGTATTTTGGGCGGCATCGCCCTCTTTTAGGGTTTCTGCCGCGTTCCCTGCAAGTTGTGGGGGTTCTTCCGGTGTGCCTTGGTTTTCCTGCAATAATTCTTCTGCCAAAGTAAGAATTTGCATGGCCGCTTCGCGCAGGGTGGCAGTGCCGTTTGCAATGGCAGCGCTTTCTTCGGGAGGAAGGCCTGCCTGTTCCAAAGTATCGGCCAGAGTCAGGGCTTCTTCCTGTGTCAACAACAAGGAATCGGAAAGCGGCAGGTCGGCGGTGGGGATTTCGACGGGGGTGGCAGGGACTTCCGGCAGGGAATCCTTTAAGCCGAGGAAGGCGGAGAGGGTATCAAAGGCGGCAGGGAGGGGACTGGCTGTGCCGCGCTCCGTGTTGTTTGCAAAGAGCATGCCAAGCAGCTCGTTGTTTAGGATTTCTGCCTCGGCAGTGTTCCCGCCCGCGACGAGGGAGGAGAGCGTGTCCGTAAATTCCCCTGCCGTGCGCTCGGCAAGCTGCATGATGCGGTGCTCGTAGTTTAAGTAGGAGGTGAGGGCACGCGCGTTGGTCTCATTCACTGGCAAGCCCTGTTTGTGCAGGATGGCAAGCGTATGGAAGGAGACACCGCGCAGGTTCGCGGACTGGCGCAGCATCAGCTGGATGGTGTTTTTATCGACGGAAAGCCCTTCCTCAAGGAGGGCGCGCACGACCGAGACATTGCGGTCGGAGCGCGGCAGGCCTGCGGCATCAAGCGCCTTGTCAATGGTGAGTTCCGTGGAGGCGGTGCGCGGGTCGGTCATAAGCTTTAAGGAAACGAGCGAACCGTTTGCCTGTGTCACGCGGAAGGTGGCTTTCTCGCCAATCGCAAGCTGTACGGCATCATCGATATTGCCGGTCAGGACATGGCTGTCCGGAAGCTGTATTTTTATTTCATGCCCGCGCAGGTCGATGACCTCGCCGCGGACAAACTGCCCCTGTGTGAAATTGACTCCCTGCGCGCGCCCCTGAACCTGCGTGGAGGCAGGGGAAGCGGAAGCAGGGTTCGCCCCGGGGGCAGCTTTCCCTGCCTTGGAAAAGCGCCCGGAGAGCGGGGTATTGGTTGAAGTTGTGATGCGTTGGTCGTAACCGGACATGGGAACATCCTTTCTGTGCAAAAATATGTAAGGTATATAACTATTTATCGGAGGATTGGACGGAAAATATAAGGGGAAGGGGAGGGATTCCCATAAAAAAGAGGGAACTTTGGGGCAGAAAGAATTTGCCTTGAAAAACGGGTGGATTTTGGCTATAATAAAAGAAAAAATAATGTTAAGCTTAAAAGGAAACGGTGGTGGGAGAACCGGATTGTATTGACAAAATGTCAGGATGTAAAAAGGGAAAAGGAGGAAGGGAAGATGAATGCATTAAAACAAAAAGAAATCTATACCGTTGGGGATATCCTCGCTTTGCCGGAAGGGGAGCGCGCGGAATTGATTGACGGGCGGATCTATGGTTTGGCGGCACCGAGCCGGACGCACCAGAAGATCAGTATGCTTTTATCGGGTGAAATATCTGCTTATATTAGGAAAAATAACGGCACTTGTGAAGTCTACGCCGCGCCATTTGCGGTGTTCCTTAACAACGATGACTTGAATTATTTTGAGCCCGACCTCTGTGTGGTCTGTGATACTTCGAAATTGGATGAGAAGGGTTGTCATGGTGCACCGGACTGGATTGTGGAGATTGTGTCGCAGGCAAGCAGGCAGATGGATTATTACCGGAAGCTGTTTCGGTACCGCGAGGCGGGTGTGCGGGAGTATTGGATTGTGGATCCGGATAAAAACAGGGTGGTGGTTTATAATTTTGAGCGTGATACAATGGAGGAGTATCCGTTTGGGGCAGGGGTGCCGGTAGGAATCTGGGAAGAGTTCTTGGTAGCAGTGCAGTAATAAGAAGGGGAAGATTATGATGTATCCGTATGTGACGTTGCAGGATGATACAGAGATTACCCATTCGGAAATGTTAGCGGATGGGAAGGTGAAGGTATATATTGAAACACCGGATGAAAAAGATGGTTTTCATAACGCGACCTGTTATCTCCCAGATTATTTTTGGGAGAATGTCAATGGTTATTCCGAGGCGGAGATGAATTATTTTAGGCAATTTGTCTGTGATAATGCGCATTTGATTATGGAGTTTTCGCAGTTTGGTCAAATCCGTTATTTCTGTTAAATTATAGTATAAAGATATAAATACAAATTTTTTGATATGTGTTGGAGCCTGTTAAATATTAGATTACGGTAAATGTTGGAGATGGGGAGATGCAGCAACATGATAAAATTGTAATACGGCGGTAAAAATCTTAACATGATAATACTCCGGGGGAGGAAAGAAAATGAAAGGGAGGTAATCTGCATGGATTTGCC
>CAYMGZ010000316.1:0-3949 GCA_964390095.1 uncultured Lachnospiraceae bacterium
GAAAGGGTGGAAAAGCGAAAAAGGGCAGAAAAACCAAAAGAGATAGAAAAACAAAAAGGGGCAGAAAAGCGAATAGGGGCGGAAAACCAAAAAGAAACAGAAAAGAAAGAAAAAACAGAAGATGCAACAAAACGCCTGCGGCGGCAGTTTTACCTTGGCATGCTTGGGATGTGCCACAGGCTTGCCGGTGCGGCGGCAGAGGAATTAGCGGGAATCTTTGATACGGCAGTACAGCAAACCGTGCCAAGAATCCATGAAGGAATGTTGGTGGAGTTCGTGCTTTGCGCGGAGGAAATCAACCTGGTCTTGGAATATGCGCGCTGCCTGCCGGGGGATGATGCAATCTGGCAGTGCAGGCAATTAGAGCAATATCTGAGGAATGCCCGGATGGAGGACAGTGTAAAGGCATTAAATTACCCAAAGATAATCTTTATATTAGGGCAGTTGCTGTTAGATCGGAAAGGAATAGGAAAACAGGAATACAGGGAAATAATTCAGCTATGTGACCGTGGAATCGAACTGCTGCAGAAAACAAAAAGGGTATATTATCTCTGGGAGCTTTTTGGCGTAAAAAAAGCAGCGGTGGTGCGTGCGGGGGAACAGGGGCTTGAAAAAGGGATTTGGGTGCAGTATATGCTGAAAGAGATGGAGGAATGGACCGTTCCGTTCGGGCATCTGTATGAAAAATTTAGTATAAAAAAGGAACAAGGATCGGATGCATATTTATACCGTGGGCAGGATATTTATGATGTAGGGGATGTCATCCGCATCCGGAGGAAGATGCTGGGGATGACACAGGAAAAATTTCAGGAAAAGCTTACCTGTACGTTAGAAACGCTACAAAACCTGGAGAAGAAAAAGCATGGCACGCAGCCGTTTTATTTGCAGCAGATGTGTATACAGTTAGGGTTATCCCCGGTATGTGAACGGACGGAGCTGGTGGCGGCAAGCTGGGAAGCGCGGACATTGGAGAGGGAAATCCGGTATACGGCAAATACTTGGGATTTTAATAAGAATCTGGAGCAGATGAAACAATTAAAAAAAATGATTGACATGTCGCACCCAATCAACCAACAGTGGGTATTGCGAACAGAAGGGATGGCAAAATACAGGGAAGAACAAATCAAATATGAGGAATACGAGGAAATGATCAAACAATCGTTTATGTATACGTTGCCGCTTTCCGTGATGGAATATCCAGATGGGAAGGAATGCTATCTGACGAATTCGGAGATGGAAGGGATTTATCATTATGCGTTGTTGGTCGGCGATGAGAACCCGGAAGAAGCGTACCGCAGGATGAAAGTCGTGTTCCGGTTAGAAGGGGAGTTTGAGAGGGAAGGGAGGGAAGTGAACCATATCAGGACGTATGAGTTGTATATGAGGTATAAGGCAGAACTTTTACACGGGATGGAAAAATATAAAATGTCGCAGCAATATACGGAAAAAGTTATCCGCATGTGTTTGCAGATGGGAAGGATAAACTTGGTTGACAGTGTGTTGTATGAGTGGATGCGGAATGAAAGAATCCAAAGGGAGAAGGCAGAACCGAGTGAAGAAAAGTACGACTGGGAAAAAGATTTGTCGTGCTGTCTTGATTTGAGCCGATTCTGCCAAGATAGCGAAGGCGAGGAATTTTACAAAGGAATAATTAATGAGAGTAAAAAATATGAATGAATTAATATGGCTTTGGTGGCTTTGGGTGTGGTGGTAAATCCACTTTCCTAGGCGCATCGTTACATACACTAATCCCCGGTTCGTCCGGCCAAGTCGGCGGCTTGTCAGCTGGCTGCAGAAGCATACTCAATGCAAGGAATGCTGCCAGAAAGGAACTGGTTACTTTCTTGAATTTGTGATTCCGATTCATACAATGGTCTCCTTTCAAAGATAATTATTGTTTGTAAGCTGAAAGTGGTTTAGCTTCTGACAAAAATATAACATTTTGAGGCGGAAACTGACAAGAGGGAAAATTGGTGAACGAAAATGGAAAGATATAGGAAAAATTGTTCACCGATTTTACCCCTTGAAAGGAAGTCGGATATGTAGTAAAGTAAAGGTACACTTAAGTGGCAAGCAGGAAAAAATCGGAATGATGCTCATCCCTGCCCTATTCAAAATTTTGAAATTTTGCCATTTTAGTTGGGAAAAACAAACTGGTAAAAACTGGAAATTCAATGGGAACAGACTCCAATTAAAATTTTTTTGAAAGAGGTAAGATATTGTCAAATCGTAAAAAAATATTTATATTAGTTACCATATTTTCCATTGGACTGATAATTGGTATAACCTATTTCCTTTACCGTTCTGTCCATCTGAGTCCTTTTGTTGGAAATGGAACAAAAGAAGCAGCCATATTTCGGGATTATGGCGATTTGCAACAACATGATTTAGAATATGTTGGTACAACGAAAATTACGATAGAAGGAAAAGTGAAAAAACCCCTTTTCTTAAAAGAAAAATTTAGTGGAACAATTGATATATCTTATTTTAGCGAGCAAAAGATAGTAAAACAATTTGAAGCAAAAAACGAACTTGTAGATAAAAATAATGGAATGAGACGGATAACGACTTATCAACATTTTTTAAGCACCAGCGGAAAGCCACTGGCAGGTTATCCGGTAGACTTGAGAATATTTTTTTGCCGGGATATGCCCAATCAAATTATGAAAGTAAGTTGGAATCGGAGAGGGGATTATATTTATTGGCTGGTCAGTGGAATAACGGATGAAGAAGAAGCGAAAAATATATTGGAGGATTTTTTCGCATGGCCGAAAGAAGATGTTTTTGATATACTTTTTTATTAGGATATATATTCCTGATGCCAAGATATGCGTACCGGGTGCTGTCCCAAATTGGTAGGCCGGACTGGGGCTGGGAAGCAACGGATAATAATTTTATTGTGGATGCGGTCTATACCGCGCTGAAAATTTGAAAGATGGATTTTTACCGCCCGAAAAGGAGACGATTCAATTTCTGGAAAATGATATTATAAAAAAAACACGTCTTTTATCCGGCAAAAACGGGATGATAGCGGTTTTCATTTTAAAACCATGGTCCGCATTGCAAACAAAATTTCGGAAATCCCATGCGGGCAGCACCACCGCTTTACCTTATCTGTTTTTGGCGGTGGGAAACAGGAGGTTTTTTGGTATTCCACGAATTCGGGGATTGCGTGTATTAACGTAAAGACCGGGGAACTGACAGCAAGGGGGGAAGGGAAAGTTAAGATATGGGCTGCTGACCGCTTTGGCAGGATATGGGATGAGGTTTTGCTCTTAGTACGCCGGGGGTTGACAAGGGAAGAGACGGAAGCATTTTATGTTCCATACGGTGTGGAGCGGATTGCCGGGCGGGCATTTGAGGGGGCAAAATGGCTGCAAAAAATCGTACTTCCCAATACGGTAAAGGCCATCGGGGCGGGTGCGTTTATGGATTGCCATGCATTGAAGGAAATTGTAATACCGGAAAGTGTGACAGAGTTTGAGGACAACGATTATGTGGGTGCGATTGATGCGGGATCGGACTTGGTTGAAATGGGGTTGAAGGAAACCTTTGTGATTGTGACCCCAAAGGGGTCTGCAGCGGAGACGTATGCGATAGAACATGGGATTGCGTATCGGAATGAGTAGGGAAAATGGTAACTTCCGGGGATTCCGCCTGCCAGATGAATGTATTTTGAGCAATTCCCCAGGAAGGAAATACTCCCGCCGGGTTCTTGATTTTGAAATGGACATGTGTGATGAGAAGGCAATGTGATCCACGTGACGGTGGATGCCGTCCTATACTAGGAATCTGGAAAGTTGTGGGAGTTTGAAAGGGGGGCGCTATGGGGATAAAGTATTTACCAATTGGAAATATGATCCATACCGGCTTGTTACTGCGGATCATGCAGCTTCCGGAAACTGGGAACGGCCAAAGGAATGGCCAAACAGCTTTTTGGTTGCAGACC
>CAYMGZ010000317.1:0-3949 GCA_964390095.1 uncultured Lachnospiraceae bacterium
AATTAAGCGGTTTACATTTCAAAGAACTCATACTGCTCGCATCCGGCAAGTTCAGGATCACCACTTATGAAATTCTGTATCAAAGCTTTCTGGTGGGAAATACTTTCACTTTCAGCTTTATTTTCCCGTATCATCAGGTCACGATCAGCCTGAGACAATCGGATGTATTTCCCTATCACCCATTTACCCATTCTGAACAGCTCCCTTCTTCATTTCCCCGAAAATACGGTCAAACACATCTTTCTGATCTCTGAACTTAAATTCTACCTCAACGCGATTATCCTCATAGATCAGAACTTTCTTCACAAGGGCATTAACCAAATCCTGATCCAGTTCCGTAGCATCTTCTACCTTATGCATAGCTTGAAGCCACTCATTATTTGCAGTAAGCACACCGTCCAGTTCCTTTTTTCTTGACTTTGCCTCAGAAAGCTGCATCTCCAAACGGGCATACTCTTCATCATAGGATTTCTTCGCGTACTGGTAGTCCGCCTCATCAAGGATTCCTTCAGCAAAACTCTCAAACAATCCCTCCCTGCGTGAATTGACCTTTTTCAGTTCCTGCGTCAAATAATTCACCTTCGCAACATACTGATCAATCAGGTTACGTTCTTTCGCTGTCCCGCGGAGTTTCTGCATCATCTTTTCTTGGTTGAGTGCATATTCCATCTGCACCTGCATCGCTGCAAATACTGCATCCACCACATCCTGATAACGGATGCTGTGTCTCGTGCAGTTCCTGTAGCCACTGTCGAGATAGCCGCCGCAGACATAATTTGTGTAATAAAAGTTCTTATCCCTTAGCGCATTGTTGCCCTTTACAAATCGCATCCGCTTTCCGCAATCCCCACAGTAGATCTTCTTCACAAACAGATTGACAATCTTATCCCTTACCTGCTTTGATTCTGCCCATTTCTTCTGCATCCTCTCGGATCTCTCATCAAAGATTTTCTGAACCTTATCAAAAAGCTCCTGGCTGACAATTGCTTCATGTGCATCAGGAATACATCTCCATTCGTCCGGCTTTGCCCTATGGCACTTTATTCCCTGATACAAGGACTTCGGCATCCTCCCATACACCAGCGTTCCTGTATAAGTTGCATTTTTCATAATGTCAATGATTGTCCGTCCATGCCAAATTGTATGCTTATACTTCTCAGCATGCCAGATTCCCAACTCTACCTTTCGCCTTGCAGGTGTAACGGCTCCCATGTCATTCAGCCTCTTGCAAATCTCGCTATGAGAAACACCTGCTGCCTTCCATTCAAAGATCATTCTCACATATGGAGCAACCGCTTCATCCACCTCATATCTGTAAGCTTTGGTCTTTGATTTCACATAGCCATATGGCGGAAATGCCGGAAGATATTCTCCTTTTTCCTGCCGTGCCCTGAAGCTGGTGATGATCTTTCTGGAAATATCCTTTGCATAGACATCATTGATCATATTTTTCAAAGGGATCATCAAAGCACCTTCTGCGTCACCGGCGGTCAAGCTGTCATATCCATCCGTGATGGAAATGAACCGGACTCCCAGAAACGGAAATATCTTTTCCAGATACTCACCGGCTTCGATATAATCACGCCCAAACCTCGACAGATCCTTCACCAGAACGCATTTCACCTTACTGGCACGGATATCATCCATAAGTCGGTTGAACTCCGGTCTATCAAAGTTTGTTCCTTTTTTACCGTTATCCTCATATATGTCATAGAGTTTCAGATCCGGATGCTCTTCCACATATTCTTTACAAATGCTTGTCTGATTCTCAATGGAATCCCCATCATCATCTTTACCACTGTTTTCAATAGACAGCCTCACATATATTCCCGTCATAGTATATGAGGCTGTCACGATTGTCGAATCTACCTTCTGATTGACATTTTTTCTGCTCTTTCTTGCCATCGTTTGCCTCCTATTCCGCTGCTGTTCCTGAGTAATTCTCCAACAGCTCTACCAACTTTGTGTACTGATCGCCGTATCTGAAACAGAGCCTGATTTTCTTATCTTCATGAACAATTATTTCTTCCAGTAACTCCACAACAGTCTTACGCTCAATGGAAGTAATATTCTGATACTTCTTAAAGATATCGATCCATGCATAATTCTCGCGGTTGTGCTCTATGGCCTGCTGCCGTTCCTGTTCTACTGCTACAATTGCGGCTTCAGAAGACTGTATTTTGCTCTCATAGCTTTTCTTGAAAAGGAAGTATTCTTCCTGCCCAATCATTCCCTCCTGCAAGTTCTCATATAACTTCATTTTGAAGCTACGGTTCCTCTCAATATCCTCCTTCAGCTTTACGATCTGAGCATCATAATTGAAAACGTTTCTCTGTGTCTCCGGCAGAGACTCAACAATCTTCAATAGTTCTTCCATTTCTATAACACTGGCCACTCTGCTGCGTATTCCCTGAAGCACCGCATCCTTTAGCTCATCATCTGTAATCTGATGAGTGCTGCAGCCCTTTCCGGCTTTCCTTGTAGAGCAGATGTAATAGGTGTACCGTTTGTCTCCAGAAGTATATGTCTTCCTCACCATATTCTGACCGCAATCACCGCATTTCAGATATCCGGAAAATGGATACACCACTTCTTCATCCGGTGCAGAACGAATATCCTTTTGAAGGATCCGCTGCACATCATCAAATGTTCTCCGTTCAATGATCGCCTCATGCGCATCCTCAACGCGAATCCATTCTGTCTCATCTTTCGCAACAATCTTCTTCACCTTATAATTTGGTGTACTGGTCTTACCCTGTATCAAGGCCCCGGTATATATTTCGTTAGTCAAAATTCTCGTCACCGATCTTGGAGACCACAAAGCCTGCTTACGCACCTTAAAGTTTGTCTGAACCTTGATACCCATAGACAACTTATACTCCATCGGACAGAGCACACCCTGTAGATTCAGTTTCTCAGCAATCCGTCCCTGGCTCATCCCTTCAAGCTTCCACTTATAAATTGCTCTCACAACCTCGGAAGCATATGTATCAGGGATCAGCCTGTTATGATCTTCTGGATCCTTTAGATATCCGTACACAGCAAAAGCACCGATAAACTGTCCTTTCTTCCTCTTGATCTCTAACTGACTGCGGATTTTCACAGAGATATCCTTGCAGTATGCGTCATTGATCAGATTCTTGAATGGAATAATCAGTGAATCGGACTGGTTTCGATCAAGGCTGTCGTAACTATCATTGATAGCAATAAAGCGAACACCCATAAATGGAAAAACTCGCTCAATGTAATTACCAGCCTCTATATAATTTCTTCCAAAACGGGAAAGGTCTTTGACAACCACGCAGTTTACCTTCCCGGAGCGAATGTCTTCCATCATCTCCTGGAATGCCGGTCTGTCAAAATTGACACCGGAATATCCATCATCTGTTTTTTATGAAAACACATGGATATCCGGATGCTTTGAAATGAAGTACCTGATTAGGGCTATTTGATTGGTGATAATGTCGCTCTCCAGCTTATCACCGTCATCACGCGACAGTCTCGCATAAATACATGCGTTATATTCTTTCGATAAAACACTCATAGCCTGATGCTCCTTTCGACTGATATTGCTCAGTCAGAAATCCAGCAATCAGGCTTTTCAGCTTAGTGATATTTGTTTCGACCTGAGCCTATCGTAACACGCCCACGCGCCAATTGCCACGTCATAAAAAAGATGACCACCATCACCTGTTCCGCAGATAATGCTCCATGCAATCCTCCAGTGTCAGATCTGTATCTGCAAACTCCATCTTCACTACAACGTTCCCGCACTTGAACAAATACGGATTTTTGATCTGGCGGATAAAGTCCTTTATTCTCTCGACCTTTGGCAGTGTCCTGTCAATATGTACATCATGGATATCAACCAGCTCATCTCTGCTGGCCGTTCTAACATCCACGGCTTTCATTTCTTCTAACGTCATAAGGGAACCTCCTTCGTCTTTGC
>CAYMGZ010000318.1:0-3945 GCA_964390095.1 uncultured Lachnospiraceae bacterium
ATAGTTCATTGTTTTCGGGCTTTTCGTCAGGTTCAACAGGTATGTCAAATATGTTAGGCGATTATATGGCAATCCGCAACGGAAGCTATGGGAAATTGCTGAAGGCATATTATGCAAAACAGGACGATGGCGGCACAAAGAAGACCGCCGGTGCCATCCGCCGCGAAAATGCGTGGAAGAAGACACAGGCCACGGCGGACACGGAGGAGGTAAAGGAGTATAAGGCGACCCAGTCGGATGCTTCCACCTTAAAGAAGGCGGCCAGTGACATCCGTTCGGACTCGAAGCTTTTTGAAAAAGTCCCGCAGACGACGACGGATGAGAACGGCAAGGAGACCACGGTGGTGGATTATGACCGCGACGCGATCAAGAGTGCGGTGAACTCCTTTGTCAAGGCGTATAACAGCACGGTGAAGTCCGCTTATGCACAGGACAATTCGCTCGTCCAGAAGAAGGCGGCCTCGATGGTCAGTGAGACGGCATCCAACAAGAACATGTTGGCGCGTGTCGGCATCACGGTCGGCAAGGATAACCAGCTTGTGGTGGATGAGGAAACGCTTGGGAAGGCAAATGTCTCGACTCTCAAGACACTTTTCCACGGGAACGGTTCCTACGCGTCAAACGTTGAGCGCAAGGCATCGGATATGGCAACGATGACAGAGCAGCTTGCAAAGAATGCAAGCTCCGGGAAGACGAACACATACAACCGCAGCGGGAATTACAGTTCGTTTGCGACCGGTGGCATTTACGACGGATTCTTCTGATGATTCATTTCGTTGATATTGATCCTGGTAACTGGCGCTTGGGGTTAAAGGTTGCCGAATCGCAAAAAAATTATGTGGCAAATTCTTCCGTAATGCTGGCAAGGGCATATGCTTACCAGAATCAACGCAGCCGCGCTTTTGTGATCTGCGAGGGCGAGACACCGGTTGGCATGGGTCTGTACTATGACCTGCCAAATATGGAGTGCTATGACTTTAGCCAGATATTCATTGACGAGCGTTACCAAGGTCATGGTTATGGTAAAACCGCAATAAAACTGGTGTTGGATGCCATGAAACAGGACGGTAAATACAGCAAGGTTGTTCTTTGCTATATTGAGGGCAACGATGCCGCCAAAAAGCTTTATGAACACTTCGGTTTCGTAGAAGTTGACCGTGAGGAAGATGAAATCGTCATGGAGTTATCGTTAAGTGAATAAGAACGGGAACAACCAACCGTTGATATGATACATTATCAATAGTTGGTTGTATTTTTGTCTTTATTGTATTATGATGAAAAGCGAGGAAAGGCAGGAATCCCCTGTCGGTCTTCCATGACTGCGCGGTCAAAAGAATATTGTCAAAATGGAAAACAGCATATGCGGAACTTAAAACGGAGGGAAATTGATATGGACAACGAATTTTCACAGCGGTTTGCAATGCTGCGCCAGGGGCGCGGCCTGACACAGCAGCGTCTGGCGGAAAAGCTTGGCGTGACGGCGCAGGCGGTTTCAAAATATGAGACGGGGCAGAGCCTGCCGGATGTGCAGACTTTAAAATCCATCGCCGCGGTGCTTGGCTGTACAACGGATTATTTGCTTGGGTATGAGCTTGCAGAAAAAGAGCGGGTGGACATGCTCGCAAGGGAGCGCGACGACCAGATTACAAGGGCGCTGCAGAAGGAGAGCATAACGCTTTGCGTCGGGGCGGGTGCGCTTGTCCGGATGCTGACGGAGGAAAAGAAAAACCAGTATGAATGCATCCATAAGCTGCGTGTGCGCCTTGCGGGGGAATACGGGATTTTGGTTCCGGTGATCCGGATGATGGACGAGATTGGGCTTGCGGACCAGCAATATGAAATCCTGCTTTTCGGGCGGACGGCCGCGGGGAGCGGCAGGTTGGAATACCCGATGCATTTTTATCCGGAAGAAACCGCAAAGACAGAAGCCGACCTTCCCGCCACGGAACCGGTGTACGGGATTTCCGGCGTATGGCGCATGAAGCCGGAAAACGAAGAGGCAGGGGAGGGGGAAGGGAAGAAAAAACCGGTTTCCTGCATGGAAATTGTAACGGCGCATCTGGAGAAGGTGATCCTTGAGAATTACGGGAAGATTCTAAACCGCCAGCTTGTCGCGCAGATGGTGGAGATTGTACACAAACGTTACCCGGCGGTGACCGAAGGGGTGGTGCCGGAGCGCGTGGGCCTTGCGAGGGTTCAGCGGACGGTGGCGGCGTTGGTTGCCGCGCGGGTTCCGGTCAACCGGCTGGAATATGTGATCAGCTTCCTTGATGAGCATCCGGAAGATACACAGGAAGATTTCGAGGCGCTGAAAGCGGAGCTGCAGGCTTGATTTTTAAAAAAGGAGGGCGTGGCAGAAAGCTGGGATGCCGCGCCCTCCGGGCGCGGTGGCATCATGCAGCCATTCCCCAACCCAGAACCCCATAATTCCCACCCCCATATTTGCGGAAATTTGCGGAAAAATACAAAACCAGGACAATCCCTAATTCCGCTCATACAGGGTATAATTATGCCCCGCCAGCAGCTTCTTTCCTTTTTGCAGTGATTCTTCCTCATAAAATTCGATGCGCAGGACTCCCTGCTCAAATTCGCGGTTGTGGATAATGCCGATATTCTTGATGCTGATGCCGTTCGCGCCGAGCAAGGTCGCGATGGTCGCTATCGCCCCCGCTTCGTCGCTGATATCAATAAAAATCTCGTAGAAGCGGTTCAGCATGCCTTTGCCGTTCGGGATGCTGGCGCGGTAGGTGCCCGCCTCCTCAAACATGCGGTAAAAATAGTCCGCATCGCTGTGCGCAATCGCGTCCGAGACCTCCTCTAGCGAGAGGATGTATTTTCTCAACATTTCCCGGATGCTTTCCGCATTGGAAAGGCAGATTGCCTGCCACATGGCAGGGGAGGATGAGGCAATGCGGGTGATGTCCTTAAAGCCGCCTGCCGCAAGCATGCGCATCTGCTCCTGCCCGTCGTCCGACGTGCGCACGAGGTTGACGAGCTGCGCGGCGATAATGTGCGGGAGA
The DNA here is from genome assembly GCA_964390095.1 of uncultured Lachnospiraceae bacterium. Taxonomy (GTDB): domain Bacteria; phylum Bacillota; class Clostridia; order Lachnospirales; family Lachnospiraceae; genus RGIG4057. The sequence continues at coordinate 3,021 of CAYMGZ010000318.1, forward strand.
TGGCTGATGGCGGCGGTCAGGACATCGTGCTGCTTCGCGTCGAGCACGACCGGGATGGCATGGAAGCTTTCCAAAAGCCGCACCATATAATTGGTAACCGCAGACGGCGTGTCCCCTAACGGGGTCAGGATGTAGTAGGCATTTTCCAAGAGCATCGTGCTTGAATTGGCGTAACCGGTCTGTTCGGAGCCCGCCATCGGATGTCCGCCGATAAACTGGCGCGAAAGCCCGAGCGCCTCTGCCGCCGCCGCAATATTGCCCTTGACGCTCCCGACATCGGTCAGAATACAGTCCGGCGTAACGATGTCCTTTAACGCGGCAAGGTATTCCATATTTTTTGAGACAGGAGCACACAAAAAGATAAGATCCGCCTTGGAAAATGAGGCAAGCTCGTTTGTGATGCGGTTTAAGATGCCTTCCTTGCGGGCAAGGAGGAGCCCCGAGGCGGGCACGTCCTTATGGTAATCGTAGGCAAAAAGCTCAAGCGCGGCATCCTGTGCGCGCAAAAGCCGCGCAATCGAGCCGCCAATCAGGCCAAAGCCGATAAAGCCGATCGATTTGATTTCCTTCATAGTAAAGTCTCCCTTAAGATTTCATTCCCGGCACGGGAAACACTTTTCATTGCGTTTCCCTAAAATTTTTTGCCGGAGAGTGCGATATACGGGCGCAGTTCGTTGCAGAGCGCTTCGAACTGCGAAAAGGTCAGCGACTGCGGGCCGTCCGAGAGGGCTTTTTCCGGGCATGGGTGCGTCTCGATCATCAGCCCGTCCGCGCCGGCCGCAACCGCGCATTTTGCGAGCGGGGCAACATAGTCGCGCACGCCGGTGGCATGGCTTGGGTCAACAATGACCGGAAGATGGCTCTTGGCGCGGATGACCGGGACGGCGCTGATATCCAAAGTGTTCCTTGTCGCAGTCTCAAACGT
>CAYMGZ010000319.1:0-282 GCA_964390095.1 uncultured Lachnospiraceae bacterium
CGCCGCGGTCGGCTCATCGGCAAACAGCACATGCGGCTCGTTGATCATTGCCCTTGCAATCGCCGTCCTCTGGCGCTGACCGCCGGAAAGTTTTGCCGGGCGCTTGCCAAATTCCCGCCCGCCAAGCCCAAAGCCCGAAAGCAGCGCCCTTGCCCGCTCTGCCGCGTCACTCCCGCTTTTTGCTGCCGCCACGGCCACATTGTCAACCGCCGACATATATGGCACAAGGAAATGCCGCTGGAACACAAAACCGAATTCTTCCCGGCGCAGGTTTTCCCTCTC
>CAYMGZ010000319.1:292-3933 GCA_964390095.1 uncultured Lachnospiraceae bacterium
TTTAATTTTGTAAGGTTTTTCCCGTTGTATAAAATCTCACCGTCGGTTGGTTTTTTCAGGGTGGAAAGACAGTACATCAGTGTGGATTTCCCCGATCCGGAAGGACCTATGATCCCGATGAACCCCGCATCCGGAAGCGTGAGGTCAAACCCGCCAAGGGCATAGATTTTCTCTGTTTTTTCCATATCATAAATCATTGTAATATTCTTTATATCAAACATAATTTCCGCTCCTAATTTATACTGCTTAACAGTTAAAAAGTCTCACAAAAATCCGTTTTACACCAATATCCATAGGAAATTTCCCCATATATCCTATGGCAGAAACCCTTCCGGCACGAATTTTGGTACATGCCGTTTTCAAGTTCCGTCTTCCTGCCACTGTCAATACAGGTCATCCTCAATCGCGTCAACCGTGCGAATCCTTAAAAGCGCATACCGCACCGGAATTTGGAGGATGCCGAGCAAAAACACCCAGGTGCACAGGATTTCCACCAGCGTTTTTGGATGGAAAATCTTACATTGCAGCCCCTGTGGCACCAACATCGCATTTTTCAGCAGTACCGCCGCTAAAATACTGATGACCACACCCGATAAAAATGCCGTCCCAAATGTAAAAAGAAGTTCCCGCATCACGGCGTGATAAATACTTTTACGCGAATACCCGATGGAACAATAAAGACACCATTCGTTATGCCGGTCGCGCAGGTACGTGGTGTAGACAACGGTCAGGGAGACCAAAAGCAGCACCACGATCCCCACATAGATCAGGCTTGTGGAATTCCCGATCACATCAATGACCTCCTCCTGCAAAAACTTTTTGCCCCACTTCATATCCACGACCGTATCATAATTTTCTTTTACATCAATGCCTAGCCCGTGCAGCACCGCCGACATGTCCTCAATCCCCTCGGACAGCACAACGACCCTCCCGCTTGCCGAAAAGTCCTGCGCCGGGATTCCGCAGCCAAAATACGTATTACATTCGATGATTCCGACAATCTTATAATACTTGTCATAATTTCTTTCATTGAAATATCCGCCCAGCGCGTAACCATTGTTTTTCATCGACAGATTGTCAAGAAGTACCTCGCCCGGCTGTTCCGGAAGTCTCCCTTCCATGAGTTCTGCCCCAAAATGTTCCAGTATTTCCGGGATTTTTTCCTTTTCCACCAGCGGCATCTCATAGGTCATCTGCCCGACAGCCGCCGTAATCAGGCTGTAAATTACCTCACCGTACCACGCGTCCTTCACGCCTGCAGTTTTCTTTAATTCCTCCGCCAGCACCCGGTTTTTTTCCGCATATGCGGCAGCAAGCTCCTCATCGCTCATATGGTCCGCATCAATGCCGAGTGTTGTTTTCCCCGCTAACGACATTACCTGCATTTTTCCCGTATTCTCCAACACAATGCGCCGAAAGCTTTCTTCGGTCGTGGAAAGCATGAACTGTGTCAGATAAACCAGCACAAAACAAAGCCCAAGGCTTACGGTCAGCACCACAACACGCCGCACATTGTTTTTTATGTACTTCATCGCGGACAATTTCTGCGGCATTTTCATCACCACCTTTCTTTTGATAAAAGCATTGTACCCTGTTTCTTACATAAATAAAAGTGGCTGTGGTCATATCGGGGTATGACCACAGTCACGATATTATAATCCATTCCCTTTCATCGCCACGACCAGCTTTGCCCGGTCATGGATCCCGGTTTTGTCGTAAATGGAGGAAATATAGTTTTTTACGGTTCCTTCCGAGATAAAGAGCGTCTCGGAAATCTGTTTGTTTGTAAGACCCTGGGCAAGCAGGGTGCAGATTTCTTTTTCGCGGCGCGTCATGCCGGAGGGGAAATCCGGAGCATCTGCGCCCCCCGTTCCCTGCCCGGCTTTCATGCTTACCAGAGCCGCCAGACGCTGCATGACCCGCGAATCAATCACGTTCCTCCCGCCCATGATCTGGTCAATCGCGCCGAGGATCGCGTCCTTGCCGCTGTCTTTTAACAAATAACCATCCGCCCCGCCCGCAATTGCCTGCGTGATGTTTTTATCGTCGTAGAAAGTTGTGAGAACTAAGATTTTTATATTGGGATATTCCGATTTAATCCGGACGATCAGTTCAAGCCCCCCCATCCCCTTCATGTTCAAGTCCACCAAGGCAAGGTCACAGCTTGTTTTTTCAAGTACAGCCAAAGCAGCGTTCCCGTCCGGGGCGGTCCCGGCGATTTTTATACCGTGGAAGGTTAAAATGATTTCAAGGCTTTCAAGGAGCAACGGTTCATCGTCCACTAAAAGCACACGCAGATTTTCCATGGTTTCTCCTGTTCTGCCGCCCAGAGCGGCGTGTAAGATTTTAAGCATCTATATTCGGTGATTAAAAATCGCCGAATATATAGCCCCTTTTGGGGGATGCGCATTTTTCATTCTTCTTCTACATCTTTTTCCTTATATAATGGCAGCGTGATCATACAGTGGAAACCACGGTCGTTTTCAAACACCGCGCTGCCACCACATTTTTCTGCAAAGGAACGTATTTTTTTCAGCCCGTACCCGTTTTCGATCCGCGCGCGGGAATTTTGCGGGGAAAAATCACTGATACCGTTGTCCCTGACATGGATGCGGATATGTGCGCTGTCCGCCGCCAGATGGATGGTGAAACAGTCCGCACTGCCGTGGCGGATTCCGTTGGTGAGCAGTTCGGAAACCGCACCGTTTAAGAATTCCCCATATTCCCGCGGAAGCAGTAACCCCGGCGCGATATCTGCAGGATCAATGACGATTTTCCTCGCGGTGTCCATCATAAAATGATCGGCAAGCTCCCGCAGGCTGCTGATAAAATCCCCGGCCGGAAGGAGGCTGCCATCTTCATCCAAGATGCGAACCGCCTGCCGGATGGAATCAAGCCCCGTGCGGATGCGCCGGTTTGCCGCCTGGATTTTCTCCCGCGCTTTTTTAGGGTCGGCAGTCAAAAGAAGCTCTGCCGCGTCAAGCGCTACAATGGCAGCGGTCACGGAATGCCCTACACTGTTGTGGATATTCCGGCTGATATTCTCACGTTCCTCAAGGCGCGCGGCCTTGTCCGCGAGATAATGTTTCATAACCAGTTCCTGATTCAGTTTTTTCTCATAAAGCTCGGCAAGCGCCGTTACGCTGACAATCCGCTCCGTTTCATTTTTCGCGCGAAGATAGCCGATTACAAGATATTCTGTAAGTGCTAAAACGAAAGCGGTCCCAAACAAAAAAAGCGCATGGAAAAGGGCGTGGGGCAGGTCCGGTCTCCCCGGCTCCGCACGGGATACACCAAGGCAGGAAGCGGCAAAAAAAGTGGCAAGGTATGCGGCAGGCGGCAGGAACAAGCGCAGGGAAGAAGGCCGCCGGTCTTCCCCGTGCACGCGGAATTCAAAAAGGATAAGATATGCTGCTATATTTCCTGAAGCCAGAATGTAAAAGACGGAGAGGAAAAGCTGCAAAAGCAAAATATGCCAAGTTATTTTTTCGGACAGGCTGCGGAAAGTGATAAAAAGCATAAAGATCCCGCCGGTAAATAAAACAGACGGAAAACTGCCCGCCGTAAAAATGGCGGCTGCCGTCAGGACAGCCAATAATATGGATGCTTGTGTAAATTGTTCTGTTTCGTACATTGTATCG
>CAYMGZ010000320.1:0-3926 GCA_964390095.1 uncultured Lachnospiraceae bacterium
TCCTCGTCGATTTTTAAGTTATAGTGCTCCTTAAGATAGGAAAGCTCCGCCGGGTACATGCCCTCCACCGCGTAGCACTGTAACACCGCCTTTCGCACCGCCTGCCTTGTCAAGGCCAGCCCCTGCTCGGCATTCATCCTCTGGAAATACCCCGCGACCGCGATGAAAAGCCACACCAAAAGCGCAAAGGCCGCCGTGGGCACAACAAGGGGCTGCCACCATCTCCTGCCATCCCTTTTCAGATTTTTCAAGCGCCACACCCCCTTTTACCTTTTACCCAATCGCCGAGAGCATGCCAACAAGCGGCAGCATGATGGAGATCAAAACCGTGCCAACCATCACCGCAAGGAGCACGACCATCGCCGTCTCAATCTTCCCCGACATCGCCATCAGCGAGGCGGTTATCTTTTCATCGTACTGCCTGCCGAGCTTTGTAAGGATCTCATCCGTCGCGCCCGTGCGCATCGCCACACCAATCATGCGGTTGTCGCGCCCGACAATCAACTGGCTTTCCCTTAACGCCTCGTCAAACCCCTTCCCCTCTTTTACCAGCGCACGGCACTTCGCAATCCGGTCTTTCACAACAAGGTCCAAACATCCATCTTCCGTCAACGCAAGGGCTTCCTCCTGGTCCATGCCGCTCACCATCATCAAGCCGATGGAGGACACAAACTGCCCGACGGCCATGCGCCGCACCAAACGCCCCACCGGACCAAACGACCGCCCAAGGCGCTTGATTGCGCGCTCCCCCGCCGCCGTGTGGTACCACAAAAACATCAATATAAAAATGATAAACACCGCACAGGTAATCCCTGCCAGGATTTTGCCCGCCAGGATCCCCCCGTTCATCATCCGCCCGGTCGATCCCGCCACCTCGGCATTCAGTTCCAAAAACATGGCTTCAAACATCGGGATGATCTTAAACACCATGACAAGCATGATGACCGCCATCATCGCAAACAAAACGGCGGGGAATGTCACCGCACTGCGGATGGCTGCCTTCACATCCGCGTCACGCCCATAGTAGTCCGAAAGGGAGCGCAACACATCCTCCAACTTGCCGGTCGTCTCCCCGACCCGCACCATATGTACCATATATTCCGGGAACGCCCCCGTATCTTCTAACGCCCCATACAAAGGCATATTCTCCCGCACAAGTTCCTCAACCCGCAGAAGCACCTGCTGCGTGCGCTTATCCTCCACCTCCTGCGCCAGGATGTAAGCCCCCTCATACAAAGGGATACCGCTGTTTAACAACATCGCGGTCTGGTCACAAAACGATGCGACCTCCTCGGAACGAAAACGTTTTCTTTTCTCTGCCTTGCCCATTGCCATGCCCCCCCAAAAAACGCCTTTGGAACCCGGTATGCCAAAAGCCTTTAAGATGGATGCCGCCATTTCCATAAGATTTATTGGCATCTTAGGATAATTTTATAACAAAACGATGTCAAACTCAAGTCTTTTCTGTGTAAAAATCTCAAAATCCGCGCGGATGGTGCGCCGTGGCATCCGGATGGCACGCCTGCGCCTTGCGCTGGCTCAAATGCCGGGGCACGGGTCGAATAAACCTTGTGCGCAACGGTAGCCGCTTTTCCAAACAGTTCTGCACACCGCGCTATCCCATCCGCCCTGTGTGCCACAAAAAGCGGAGGGCGCACCCTAATGGGTTTTGCACACCATGCTATCCCATCCGCCCTGTGTGCCACAAAAAGCGGGGGCGGCACACCCAATGGTTTCGCCACCCCCATCCCTGTTTGCGGGAAACTTGCAGGCATCCCCAAAATGCTTTCTTCCCGCTTTCCCTTATTTTGCTTCCTCACTTACCTCGACCTTGCGGATTTCCTTCGTGCGGATTTCCTCGCAGATTGCCGCGATAAAATCGCCGAGCGGTTTTTGCCCTTCATCGCCAAGATAGCGGCTGCGCACGGCAACAACGCCCTGCTCCTCCTCTTTCTGCCCGACCACAAGCATATACGGCACATGCGCCAGCCTCGTCTCGCGGATCTTAAACCCGATCTTTTCCGCACGCGCATCCACCGTCGCCAAAATGCCGTTTTTCTTTAACTGCACAAGCACTTTATTCGCATAATCATTGTATTTATCCGAGATTGGCAGCACGCGCACCTGCTCCGGGCACAGCCATGTCGGGAAATTACCTGCGTATTTCTCAATCAGCCACGCAAGCGTCCTCTCATAGCACCCCATCGACGTGCGGTGGATGATATACGGGCGCACCTTGTTGCCGTTCTGGTCAATATAGTACATGTCAAATTGTTCGGCCAGCAGCGCATCCCACTGGATTGTAATCATCGTGTCTTCCTTGCCGTAGACATTCTTCGTGTTAATATCAACCTTCGGGCCGTAGAATGCCGCCTCGCCGACATCCTCCGTAAACGGAACCGAAAGCTCGGTCAGCACGTCGCGGATATGCTGCTCGGTCTGCTCCCAGACCTCCGGCTCGCCAATATATTTCTCGCGGTTGTTTGGATCCCATTTCGAGAGGTGGTAGGTCACATCATCCTGCAGGCCGAGCGTTGTCAGGCAATATTTTGCCAGTGCCAGGCAGCCCTTGAATTCCTCCACCATCTGATCCGGGCGCACGATCAGATGCCCCTCGGAGATTGTGAACTGGCGCACGCGGGTTAAGCCGTGCATCTCGCCGGAATCCTCGTTGCGGAACAGGGTCGAAGTCTCGCCGTAGCGCAGCGGCAGGTCGCGGTAGGATTTCTGGCTCGCCTTGTACACATAATACTGGAACGGGCAGGTCATCGGGCGCAGTGCAAACACTTCCTTGTCCTTTGCCTCATCGCCAAGTACAAACATCCCCTCTTTGTAATGATCCCAATGGCCGGAAATTTTATAAAGGTCACTCTTTGCCATCAGCGGGGTCTTCGTGCGCACATAGCCCCACTCATTATCCTCCAGGTCCTCAATCCAGCGCTGTAAGGTCTGCACCATCTTCGTGCCCTTCGGCATCAGAAGCGGCAGCCCCTGCCCAATCACATCCACCGTTGTAAACAGCTCCATCTCGCGGCCGAGCTTGTTGTGGTCGCGCTTTTTGATATCCTCAAGATAGGCAAGATACTCCTCAAGCTCCGCATTTTTCGTGTAGGCCGTGCCGTAGATGCGGGTCAGCATCTTGTTTTTCTCACTGCCGCGCCAGTATGCACCGGAGGAGGAAGTCAGCTTGACCGCCTTGATGCTTTTTGTGCTCATCAAGTGCGGCCCCGCGCACAGATCCACAAAATCCCCCTGCTGGTAGAACGAAATTTCCGCATCCTCCGGCAAATCCTCGATCAGCTCCACCTTGTACGGCTCTTCCCTCTCCTGCATGAATTTAATCGCCTCTGCGCGCGGCAGGGTAAAGCGCGTCAGTTCCGCGCCCTCCTTGATGATCTTTTTCATCTCCGCCTCCAGCGCGTCCAGCGCCTCGCGGTCAAACGGCGGGCAGTCAAAATCGTAATAAAAGCCGGCATCGATCGACGGCCCGATTGCAAGTTTTGTCTCCGGATAAAGGCGCTTTACCGCCTGCGCAAGCACATGGGAAGCCGTGTGGCGGTACGCCCTCTTCCCCGCATCGTCCTGGAACGTTAGGATGCTCAGCGTGCAGTCATGGGAAACTACCGTGCGCAGGTCAACCACCTTCCCGTCCACCTCACCGGCGCAAGCCATCCTGGCAAGCCCCTCGCTGATGTCTTTTGCAATGTCAATCACGGACATTTCGCCCGCGTACTCCTTGACGGAGCCATCTTTAAGTGTAATTTTCATAATAAGCCTCCATTTCTGCAGGGGGCGGAATCCCCCTCTCCCTGCTACATTTTTCAATTTTCCCACGCCGTTTGCACGGCCGCGTTTTTCCGGGCGGATTTTCATAAGTGGAAATTTGGATTTCCCCGCACGCAAAAAACGCCCCTTCCGGAAAAAAT
>CAYMGZ010000321.1:0-3925 GCA_964390095.1 uncultured Lachnospiraceae bacterium
TCATAAAATTTTTGGTAAGTCTCCTCTGTAATCTCCACCATCTCCGGAACCACATAGGAATATGCGGCACCAAGGCGGCTGTAATAACTTCTGATCTGCGAATACATCGCCTGGTATACCGGGTTCGCCGTATCCTCGTCATGCTTCCTGCCTGCATAATTGTAAAGGCGGTCAAGCAAAACATCCAGCTCATCATCCTTTTTCAGGTATTCATACAGCACCGCCGCCGAATCCCCAAGATGCCCACGGTACTTTTTTGCAAGCGGGATATACTTCTGCGCCTCCTCAAAATCCGCCTGCCACAGCGCATCGCTCGCATACAAATCTTCGGTCGCCCAAGTATCCTCCTTTGCGACCTCACTCCTTTTTTTCAGTTCCTCTGCCATCTTTCCATCGCCTCCATCATATTATTTTTTCCACCCCTTCTGCCTTATGTTCCTTTCACATTAACTTCCACAAATTCCCCGAATTCATCCAAGTAATATACATGGTCTGCCGTCTCCGTAAAATAAATGCTCCCTGCCAGTGCCCCGTTATAAAATACATTCAGGCAAAAGCATTCCTGCCCATATACGACAGTTTTCCAATTGTCAAGCATCAGGCTGCATTCATCCAACTTTGCAGGCAGTCCAAGCGAGGTATACGAAAAACGCTTTAACAGCTCTGCTGCCGCGTCCGCCGTCATCGCCATATCCATCCCGCCGTCCTCCCCCGGCTGCCCCGTATGTTCCGGCAGGCCGTCAAATTCCCGGCGGGTTCCGTTTTCGTAATAGTACAATTCCCCATCTGCCTGATTAACAAGCACATCATAATCCTGCGCCTTACCGCTATAGGACACATCATAACGGTAGTAGGACACCCCATCCGACTCAAATTTTGAATCGGAAAGCGTGAAGCGGTATCCCGCCTCCCAGAATACATCCGCAAGGATCTCATCTGCCTCCGCCGTCCCAATGCCAGAAGACGGAGGAACGGTTGCCACCGGGGTCGGTTCTGCCGCCGCGGTCGGCTCCGGCTGCTGCCCCTGCGTTGGCTCTGCCTGCCCGGTTGGCTCCACGGACGGCGGTGCCTGTGTCGGCGCATCCGTCGCTGTCACTGCCACCGTTACGGTCGGCGACGGTTCCGGCTCCTCTGGTTCTTGTGTTTGATCCTCTGGCGCTGCCGTCACCCCACCGGGCGTTGGCTGCTGCGTCGGAACCGGCTCTTCCGGCTCATCCGAACCTTTCCGGAAATACAAAACCGCCAGTACCACAACCGTGACCAGCAAAAGAACCAGGAAAATATTAATCAGCTTGTCCGAATCTCCCCCGCCTCCTCCCTGCTTTCCTGACGTGCCCCGCCCCGCAGTGCCCCTTGCCGTATTCCGCCTGGCTGGCGTTTTACTGCCCCCGGGGCTTTTTGTATTTCTCCCGCCCCCAAAGTTTCCGGAAGTTTTTTTCTGCGCGTTACCACTTCTCTGCATATTATCATTTTTTTGTGTTGCCATATAATCCCCCTGCCTTTGCCCGCCAAAGCCCTTGTGCGCAACGGCCAAGGCCAGCCAAACTGTTACCTTTGCGCTTCCCCTGCCTATTCCAATAAGACTGGCAAAAGCCCCGCAAGCTCACGGTATGTCCCGCTCTCCACCGTATAGGTGCCAAAAACCCCCTCCATAGGGGCGGCAAGCTCTTTCCCGGTCACAAGCAGGACCGAATCCATCCCGAACAGGTTTGCCCCATAAATATCACTGCTGCGGTCATTGCCAATCATCAGCGAATCCTCCGGCAAAACACCAAACTGCCTTGTCAGTTCCCCGAAAAAAATCGGGTCCGGCTTGCGGCAGCCATAATCGGAAGACAACAAAATCCCGTCAAAGCAGTCATACAATCCCAAAAGTTTTAAGTCATACACCGTATACTCACGCTGCGCATTGGAGAGCAGGTAGATCCCCCGTCCTTCCTCCCTGAGCTTCCCAAAGAATTCCGGCACCCCCGGATACAGCCCCAGCCTCACGGTAGAATTTTTACGGTAATACTGCGCCGTCTCCACCAACATTTCATTTGTGGCAGGAACGCCCTTTGCCGCAAAAAGCTCCCCGTAAACCTGCAGCACATCTACCTCCGGGAAGCGGACCACCTCCCCCGTTTTTGCGTAAACGCCGCCCACGCGTTCCTTCTCCTGTTTTTTCAGGCGGGCACGGAAACAGGTCCTATATTCCTCCGGCGTATATGCCGCCCCACGAGCCGTAAAGAATGCCGCCATCCGCTCATCCATCCGAACGGAATCATCATCCGTATAAACATCCGCCAAAGTCCCGTAAAAATCAAAAACAAAATTTTTATACTTCATGTTCCCTCTCATTCTTCCACCAGGGCAGCATCTGCCCTACAACCCTGCCAAAAATATAGTTCTATTGTACCCTTTCCATAAGATTTTTGCAAGCCCGAATTCCGAACAAATTTTTGGTGCTGTCACCATATGTAACAATTTCCCATAAAATAAAGAACTGCCGCAAACCGACCACCCCCGCCGCATATGGCGGGAACTTTAGGCAGTCCCCGTCATATATTTCGTGGTTGCCATGGTTTGCGGCAGCCTTTGCACTTTATTATAAAATTTCTACCCCGCCAAAGATGGAAGTTGCCCGGATGTATACGGTCGGCCATTCCGGAACCTTTTCGCGCTTTATGTTGTTCTCCGCAGCGCCAAACAGTGCGGTCGAAGTAAGATTCACATTCACATCATCCGGCAGGTAGATATCAATCCCGCCAAAAATCGCATTTGCGTTGATCGTGACATCTTCCACGATGACCGCATTGCGCAGGTCAATGTCCGAACCGCCAAAAACCGCATTCACATCCGCCCCAAAAAACTCTTCCCCCGGGAAATTTGTCTCTTTTCCGGAAAAGAAAGCATTATAGCTGCAGTTCTGCCCGCTCTCCCCGTGCGCGTTGTCTGGTGCCATACGGCGGAACCGGACACCATTTCCAAGCACATACAGCCCGTAAAGGATCAGGATGACCGGAAGCGCAAGCCGTACGGCCCAACCGACGCTGAACAGTGACCACTGCGAGAGCAAAAGCAAAACCCCCACGATCAAACCGGCACCCCATCCGGTGCGCAGCCCGTAACGCCTGACATTCCCTGCGCACGGCACGATAATGAATAATGTCCACCAGCCTTTGAAGAACGGGCTGATGCTCCACCAGCCAAGCACATTCCCCGCAATGATGACCCCCAGTGCAATCAGCAATATCCCCATCAGATTTCCTGCTGTCCCCGATGCCTTCCCATTTCTTCCCATTTTTCTACCTCCGCTTTTTAAGGTGCCCCGCACCCTGAATCTGAATTTTACCTTGTCCGCCAGGCCTGCCATTTATATTTTCCGGCATTCCCTGATTTCTATGTCCCAGTATATCATGGGGGATCCATAAAAACTTTAGAAAGGGATTAGAAAGGCATTAAAAAATCCCCGCAGAAAAACCTCCTGCGGGGAAAAACATGTCCATCTATTGATTTAAGCCAGCTTCGATTTTGCGGTCTCAACCAGCGCGGTGAAGCCTGCTGCGTCGTTGATTGCCATCTCAGAGAGCATCTTGCGGTTGATCGTGACATCCGCAAGCTTTAAGCCATACATGAACTTGCTGTAGGAAATGCCGTTCATCCTGCATGCCGCGTTGATACGCGCAATCCACAGCTGTCTGAACTGCCTCTTCCTCTCCTTGCGGCCTGCGAAAGAAGATGCCAATGCCCTCATGACAGACTGCTTTGCTACGCGGTACTGCTTACTTCTGGCACCCCTGTAGCCTTTTGCCAGCTTCAATACTCTATTATGCTTTTTTCTAGCGTTTAATCCGCCTTTCACTCTTGCCATTTCTCATTTCCCTCCTTACGCCGCCTTACAGATACGGTAAAATTTTCTTCATATTCTTAACGTTGGCCGAAT
>CAYMGZ010000322.1:0-3911 GCA_964390095.1 uncultured Lachnospiraceae bacterium
ACATAATCCTTGACTGTGCTGTTGCCATAAACCTCAAAGCTTAATGTCATATCCTTTGTGAATGCGGCACCTAACTGATCCACTGGGTTCATTTTCAGGGTGATCACATCATCAACATCGCCGCTTGGGTTGTAGCTTAATTTCTGGGAATCAACGGATGCACTAAAGCCTGTAAACTCCCTCTTTGCCCAAACCTTAACCGGGCAGACACCAATGTACATTTCATCGTAGTATACATAAATATTTACGATGCCATCCTTTGGCTCCTTCGGCGGGAAGAGGTTTCCGTGTTCTTCATCTACAATAAGTTTATCCTCATTCTCTGTCTTGAACGAGAACTTGGAATCACAGCAGCTTGTCGTATCAACTTTTTCATTTCCGTAGTAAACATCTGCGTCAATGATCAGCTTCTTGCCAAGGTCATCTGCCGCAAATTCTTTCGAGTTAAATGCATCCCAATCGTTGTGCGTCTTGGAATCATCCGCTACACCCCAGTTCATGATCTGACCACGGACAAGGCTGTGGTTGCCCGGATGGATCGTGGTCGTAGCCGTTAATTCATTCCCCTTCTTCTCCTCGTTAAAGTAATCTTTGAAGGTTGCCTTTACATTTACCGCGATCTTCGAATCCTTTGTATAGAAGTAGATTACCGGGTTCAGCGGGTCTGTTACGAAATTGTATTCTACATGGTACTGTGTATTGCTGATTTCCTCAAGTGTTACACTTGCCCTCCAGCCAAGGTAATCCCTGCATTCCGTGATATCAACATCCTGACCGTTCACACCCACTGCAAAAATGCGGAGCGAAACATTCGTCTTGCTTGTATCCTCGCCAAGTGTCTCACTGCTGCCAGCCGATACCGTAAGTTTTGCTGCAATATTTTTTGTGGTGGCAACCGTTACTTCCTTGTCCTTATAACGGATCACATAATCTGTCTGCTGATCCAATTCATCGAACATGGTTACATCCACAATATTCTTTACATCACCCCTCTGGGAAAGTTTGCCGATGATGACAGCCGTCTCACCAATCTTCTCATTGGATGCATTCTTTAATACCTTGTAAACCTTAACAATATCTTCCTTCTCCGTTACGTCTGCAGATGCAGATGAGAAATACTTGGAAGTCTCGTCAACAGCCGCCTTTGCGGTTGCTTCCGTGTCAAAGGTGATTTTGAATGCATTGTGTGCGGACTGCTCCGCAACCATCCCCTGCTTTACAACAACCTTGTACTCCCTGGAAACACCCATCGGATACTCGCCTGTTGCCGCATCTTTCCCCTCGGACTGAACCGTCCAGATGGTCAGGGTTGCTTCGCCGGTCCCGGTTGCGGTCAGCATGCCAGTGGTCTTTGTTACCTTAAAGACATTCTCATCGGAAGACTTAAAACGGACACTGTCCGTCGTGTACTTCTTCTGGGTCTTATTCCACTCCGTGTTGCCCTCGGCATCCTTGCGCACCGCGGTCAGCTGCAGCTTGTCGCCAACCGCAAAGCCAGCCTCAACCTTCTTTGCGCTGTCAGCGCTTAAGCCGACCTTTGCCGCATTTCTCTTTACGGTTACAACACATTCCCTGACTACGGTATCCACATCCTCACCGGTAAATGTTGCCGTCACGGTCGTCTTCCCTACCTTCACAGCCGTTACTTTCCCTTTGCTGCTTACGGTAGCCACACTCGGATCTGCGGACTCAAAGGAAACTGCGTCATAGCCATTCTCCTTCCAACCCCACACAGCCGCATAGCGCTCGCTCTTGAAGGTGCCTGTGATGTCATTGCCGTCGGAGACGGCATTGCCTTCACCATTGCCACTGCCAAGATAAAGCAGCAATGTCTTATACATCTGCGGTCCGTCAGCGGTTGCCGCAGCTGCCGTCATTGCCGGGAGCATGGTAACGACCATCGCGAGGGCTAAGACGAAGGCAATCTTCTTGAAGATACTCTTCATTTTCTCTTCCTCCTTAAAATTTTTGGTTTGATTGGTGTTTTTAGCCAACGGTTTTGCGGATACAAAACCCTGGCCAAAATCGTGATTCTTTCTGCGGAATTCCTTGACTTTTGGAAAAAAATGTGATTATATTGCATGTTAATAATACAATACGGAACAAAAAACGACAAAAGCCTTGCCGTTAGACTTAGTTTTTAAATATAATAAATGTATTTTTGAGAAATTTAGAACCTAAAAAGAATTTCCATATATTATCATTTTAAAAGTCGATATAAATAAAATGATACAAATATAGGGATATAAAAACCGGGCAGCCCGCCGGTTTCTACATCCCCATAGCATAAATTCCATTTCCCACATTCCCCTGCTGCCCCTACTTCTTATCCCCCGATCAGCTCCCGGTATAAATCCAGCCCAAAGCTCGTATTTTCCGGTGTCTGCGGGACCATCCGGTACGTGCGCGTGCCGTCCGCCTTGCGTCCGGCACTCAAAAACACCATAGTTTCCTCCCGTTTTGCATACAGTTCCTGCGCAAATGCCAACAGATGTGTTACCATGCCGATGGAAACACCGCCTTCATAAAGTGCCGACACAAGCTCCATCGCGATTGCCGACCCTTCCTTTTCCGTTGTAGTCGCAAACGATTCATTGAGCAATACCAGTGAATCCTGTGTTACCTGGCTCACGATCCCGTCCATCCGGCGCAATTCCTCATCGAGCCGCCCGGAATTCATGGATTGGTCCTCCCTCCTTGTAAAGTGCGTAAAAATGTTGCGGTACAGGCTTCCTTCAAACTGCGCCGCCGGCACAAACATGCCGCATTGCATCATGACCTGCGCAATCCCAAGGCTGCGCAGGCAGGTGGATTTGCCGCCCTGGTTCGCCCCCGTGATCACAAGCAAGTGGCAGCCGTCCGCCAAAAGCGCGTTGCTGACTGGCTGGATGCGCATCAGGATTGCCATGCTAAGCTCGTAAAGCCCCATAAAATGGAACCCCTTTGTCCCCTCACCGCACATGGTAGGGAATGACCATGAAATGCCGATGGATTCCATCCGCTTTGAAAGCCAGACACAACCAAGCAAAAACGCCGTATGTACCCGGAACGCATCAAAAAAATCCACAAGCTCCGCAAAAAAAGGCATCAGCCACGCAAGCACCGCCCGGAACGCTTCGGCTTCAAACAGTTTTGCCTCCCGGACTACGGCTTCTTCCGTCATCGCCACCGTTCCGGACTGGAAAATGCGCCGCAGGATGCCGCCCGCACCCTCCTGCTTCTGGCTTTTTGTTCCCTGCGTGCCCGTTCCTTGGATGCCATGCAGCGCGATGCGCTCAAATTTCATCCCCGCCCCCACGCCGACCACAAAGGAGCTTTTCCCTCCTTTTGTGAAAAATTCCATGTCCGAAAGCACCCCGGCAAGCCCTTTCGCAAAATCCGCGCCGTAATTTTCCTGCAGGCGGATTTTTAAGTCATATAGCCCGTTTCCGGATGGAAGCCCTTCCTCCGCCTCCAAAAGGGTTTTCAGCTCCTCAAGCAGACTGACAAAACCACAAAGCAGTTCATAGGTGCCAAGCAGTTCCCCGCTCCCGGCACCCGTCCGCGCGCGCGCTTCCTTCCCCCGGATCCCGCCCTGTTCCAAGAGCTTGCCTGCCCTCTGGCCAATCCCGTACAGGTTTTTGGCCAATTCCGGGTGCTCCAATGCCTGTTGCACCACGTCCTGCCGGTATTTTAATGCTTCCCGGCCAAGCACCGGGATCAGCATCAGGCGCTTCATGGTGTCGTAAATGTAAAAATCTTCCTTCTCCACGTCTTTCAGCGAATCCCCCGCTTTCCAGACCGGGCGGCTCGCTGCCTGGAAAATCACTTTAAGGTTTAGGTCCTTGATCAGTTCGTCCTTCTGCCCGTAACCCGTTTCCCGTGCAAACTCCCTGTCCGGGTAGAGCAGGTAGGAATGTATTTTCCCACGC
>CAYMGZ010000323.1:0-3911 GCA_964390095.1 uncultured Lachnospiraceae bacterium
TCCTGGCTGATCACTTGCAGTGTGTTGTAGGCACTCTGGATATAGGTGTTTTTCGTTGCCAACATTTCAAAATCCTCCTTCCGTTCCGAGTTGATGAACTTTGCCCATAATAAAATATCATCTTTCTCATCCTTTAATTCCTGCGGGAGTTTCGGCAGCTCGATCAGGTGGAATTCCATTTTGTCCGTATACAAGAAATGGCGTGTATCCTCTTTTATATGGAAACAGGAGTAAAATGCTGTTTCTTCTGGAAAGAGGACAAAATTTAAGATACTGATGCCCACGCATTTTTTAAACACATTGTAAAGCTGCCCGGATTTGATCTGCCCGGTGTACATCTTGGCAAGGTAGAACAGGGAGCGGTCAGCCCAAACTTTTAATTCGGATAACTGGATCTCAATGTCGATTTCCGTGTCATCGTTCATGGAAACCCTGACATCAAGAATGCCCTGCTTGTCGTCCTCATGTACCTTTTGGAGATAAGTGTTTAAGATTTTTGTTTCTTTGATCTTTGCAGGGTCAAGTTTTAGGATGGCGGACAGAAAGCCGATCCGGGCTTTCTCGTCCATCATGATTTCCTTAAAGGCAAAATCGACTTTCGGTTTCATTAAAAATTCTGCCATGAGTTCCTCCATATTTTCACATTATTTCGCTTCTGGGTGGTGTCGGGGACTGATTTTTTGATTGTTGCACCAGTACAATTCATCCCTGTTCACGTTGCAAGTCGCCTTAATCATTTGGTCGGTAAGATTCACTTTTCCTTTTTTATTCACTTTTTTCCTTCTTGCCTCCACTATAGCACCGTACAAAAATGAAGTCAAGAAAAGTTTGAAAATCAAACAAAAATTCTCCTACTTCCAACTTGATTTCCCGCAGAAAAAATGCTATGATACCCAAAGCATCTTGCATATAAAATAAACAATCAGGGGGAATACACCATATGGGAAGATATGTTATGTTTGCATAGCATTTGGCTATCGCAATCAAAAACGGAATTGTTATAGCCAATGCTGACCTAAAGGAATCATCAATTTAGGAGGCAAACATGGGCTATAAAAAAGCAGAAGAAATTCTGCCTGCAGAAATTATAGAATTGATACAGCAATATGCGGACGGACAAATGATCTATATCCCAAGGAAGGTGCAAAGCCGGAAGGAATGGGGCACAAACACCAATACAAGGCAGGAGCTTCGACAGCGGAACGAGCGAATCTATGCGGATTTCCTTTCCGGCATACGCACCGCGGAACTTTCTTTGCGGTACTGCCTGTCCGTCAAAAGCATACAGCACATCATCCGGAAAATGAAAACAGAAAACGGGGCGGTTGCAAAATAAATGGGGATTTCCCCATTCACGGGGCAGCCGCCCCGTTTTTCCTCCCCGCGGCGCATTCTTTTTTCTAACCGAAAATGCGGTAGACAAAAAAGAGTTCTTACGATACTATAAATATCACGGAAAGCACGGATGGCGCTGAAATTTGCTGTCAAACGGCGTGCTTGCAAAATAAAAAAAGGGGGGATTATTTATGGATTACAGCCAAAAAATTTCCGAGCGCCACTGGAACCAGCCGGACAAGGGGGAGCGGGAGGCGATGCGGGAGCTGACTTTTATTGATGATATCGTACAAAAAAGCCATATTGAAAAGGAACTGCTTGCAAACCTTGGCGGAATCCGCACGGTTTTTGACGGCGGGGGCGGTGCCGGGCGCTTTTCCATCCTGCTGGCAAAACAGGGGTGTGAAGTAACACATTTTGATATTTCACAGCCCATGCTTGACAAAGCGGCAAAACTTGCGAAAGAAGCCGGGGTGGAGGGGCGGATTGCGTTTGTCAGGGGGGCGCTGGAGGATCTTTCGGCTTACACGGACCATTCCTTTGACCTTGTTATGAGCTTTGATGCACCGATTTCCTACACATGGCCAAACCAAAAAGAAGTGATCAAAGGGCTTGTAAGAATCTGCAAAAAACGCATCATGCTCAGTGTAACAAGCCGTCTGGGCATGCTGCCCTACCTTGCAAACCCTGTGAATAAAAACCAGTTTATTTTGGATGAGGATTGCGGCGACCCTTGGGTTGCGTGGTGTATTTCCAATTACCAGAATGCGGTCGATGGATTTTCCTTTGACAAATCCGTCTGCATGGATGTCCTGGAAAAAGGGCTGATGGGCGGGGAGACGGAAATTGCGGAGTTTGAACATGGCGGGGCTCCCTGGCCAATTACCTACGCCTTCCTGCCCGATGAGCTGAAAGGCATCCTGCACGAGAACGGAGTGAAAAATATACAACTTGCCGGTCCCGGCGCATATGCCCGCACGGTGCCGAACGAAATTTTGCGAAAAATCATGCGCGATCACGCACAAAAATCCGCGTTTTTGGATTTCTGCCACTTATATGACCAAAACCCTTATGTTTGTGGGATGGGGAAGGATAATTTATTTGCAAAAGGTGAAATCCAAGTGTAGCAGGTAAAAACATCGCAGGCAAAAGGATAGCAGGAAAGGAGTTTTTATGTATGAACTGAAAAAAGATTACCGCGACAATGCCGCTCTGCGCCACAGCTTCAACGAACTCGCAAAGCAAACCTTCCTCATTGATTTCGAGGATTGGTACCAAAATGGCCTTTGGACAGGGCGCTACAACCCATATTCCATCGTAAAAGACGGCGAAGTCATCGCCAACGTGTCCGTGAACCGGACGGATATGGTTTTGGACGGGAATATAAAACATTTCCTCCAGCTTGGAACCATTATGACCGCGGGGGCATACCGCAGGCAGGGGCTGATCCGGGAACTCATGGCGGCGGTCAGGGCGGATTATGCCGGAAAAACGGATGGTGTCTATCTTTTTGCCAACGATAGCGTACTTGGTTTTTATCCGAAATTTGGTTTCCACAAAGCGCCGGAATACCAATATTCCAAAAAATTATCGGGTACCGGGCCGTGCCAGTTTGTCAAAACCCCGATGTATGGGAGAAAGGAATGGGGCGCACTTGCCGCTGCCATCAAGCGCAATGTTTTCTGTGGACGGCTTGACCTTGTGGACAATGCGGAACTGTTCCTGTTTTATGTGACAAAATACATGCAGGAGGATGTGTATTACCATGCAGGCAGCGATACCTATGTGATCGCGGAACGGGAAGGCGGGAAACTTTTGCTGCACAATATATTTTCCGGCACGCTTTGCAGGCTGCCCGAAGTGCTCGCACTGTTCGGTCAGGAAACAGAGGAAATCATACTTGGTTTTGTTCCGGCCGAAGAAGGATTTACCGCGGAAAAATTCCATGAAAAAGACTGTACCTTTTTCATATGCGGGGACGGGCTTTCCGTTTTTCAGGATGAAAAACTCCGGATTCCATCGCTTGCCCATGCCTGATTCCATTCCCACATCCTTAAACTTGCAGACATGCCATAGCGTTGCACCCCCGGCACAAACAATCCGCAAAGCCCGCCCAAAACTTTTTGCCTCTTTCACATTTTTTTTACATTTTCCCAAAACCATATGTACAAAATACAGAAAATATGGTATAATTCGCTAAAATACTTTTTTCGAGGTACCAATGGATAATTCAGGAAATGCATTATGGAAACAGCTTTTTGGCGAAGTGTGGGAAGCACTCATTGAGACGGATAACCGCACAGGGGCTTTTTTGGTCAGCGAGCCGGACGGGCTGACCCTGTTAGACCAAAACGCCATGAGAATCTTAGACCTTACCCATACGCCGGACTGTGAGCGGATGCTCAACCTCCTGCGCATTATTGAGGCAAACAGCAAGTCCGGTGCCCCCCTGCACCTGCACTACCTCCCGGTTTCGGAGCTCTGCCCGGAAGCAAAGGGCTGTACTGCGGGCTTTTTCCGTCTGGACATCGACCCGGAGCACACGAATGCGCCAGATATTTCCGAAAAGTTTTTCA